>CAINDV010001022.1 GCA_903847485.1 uncultured Verrucomicrobiota bacterium | reverse complement strand
GGGGTGAGGGGCGTTGGGCGTTTACACCGGTTATCATGCCGAAATGGTATCAGGTGTTCGTCGGGTTGAACGAAGCCTGGTGGGACAAGCCGGGACAGCGCCTGATGGACCTCGAGATTGCCGGGAAAGTTGTCGCCACGGTGGATTCGTTCCAGAAGACCAAAGGGACGCCGTCAGGATATATCTTACCCGTCACCACCGACGCGCAAGGGCGGCTGGAGGTGCGAGTCTGTCCGCATCCGGGCGCGCTAGACCAGAATACGGTGGTCTGTGGCCTCCTACTCTTTCCAGCGGACGCTAAACTCGATACCGACGCGATCATTCATCAGCGTGGTCCGAAGCCGCTGGTGACACTTCAGGTGGTAGAGTGAGAAACAACGTGAAGGACCAGATCTATGTTGAAAAATAGAAATCACAATCGGGCAATCGCTGGAATCATTACTGCCGCGTTCATCCATTCTCTGAGTGTCTGCGCGGCGGAGACGGTGCAGGACACCGTTGACTTCCGTTACTCGCCGCCGGAATGGCAGACCGCCATCTGTCTGCCGGATGACCCGCACAAGTCACTCGTGGATCGCAGTGGCGAACTACTCTATCACTATGCCCAGGGCGGACGTGAGTTCGCCACGCGTGTCGGGGTGGAGGTGGCCGGTGGTGCGGTGTGGCAGAAACAGGAGCTTCGTTCGCCGCGCGTGCCGATCGTGAGGACGCTGCGCGCCGCAAATGGGCTGGAGATAGTGGAAGAGGCGTTCGCCGTCACGAATCTCCGGACGACTCCTGCTCCCGCCTCACCATTGCAACGCCTTGATTCCGGCACCACGATCGGCGACTGGACTAAGCCGCCCGCCACGCTCGATCCGTCGCTCAGGAACATAGCCGTGCATACGGGCGGTAACCTCCGCTATGAACTAACTGTTACCAGCGGCGCATCACGCCGGGTTGCGCTCGCACTGTGCGAAGGTTGGTGGAACGAAACTGGCAAACGCGTGCAGGTGCTCCGCGTGGAAGGCGCGGAGCCGAAGACCGTGGATACTGTCGCCGACATCGGTCAGAACCAAGCCGCGGCCTTCTGGTTCGACGCTAAGGACGTGAACGGCGACGGCAAGATTGAGATCGCCGTGGAAGCCGCGCCACAGGCGGCGGACAAGAACACGATTCTCAACGGACTGTGGGTTTTCGCCGCCGACCAGAAACCTAACAGTGACACGCTGCTCGCCGGCAAGCTGAACTCGCTCGCCCTGGCCCGCATGAAAGCGATCAGCCCCGGCGGCCCGGCCCGCAATGACTTGATCCTCGTCCGCGTGACTAACCACGGCACAGTCGCTCGCACGGTGCAGCCACAGTTGATCGTGGACACCACGCTGGCTTGCGCGTTCCAGCCGGAGGCGCAGCGTGTGACGGTCAATGATCACGAGACAGTCACCGCCTCGCTGAAGATGACCGGTCTCGCGAAAGAGAAACAGTCGCGGCGGGCTATTCAACTTGAGGCTCTGAGCGTCCCGGCGGGCAAGAGCGCGACGTTCTTCGTGCTCTACAGCGGCGGCGGTTCGATAGTGTTAGAGCCGGCCACCGTGGAGCAGGCACTGGTTAGTCGCGACCGTGCGGTGGCGTATTGGGAGAAGGCACCGCTGCCCTTTGGCCGCGTGCAGGTGCCCGACGCCGGCATTCAGGCGCTGGTGGATTCATCTATCCGCAACATCTGGCAGGCGCGCGAGATTAAGAATGGGGTGCCGGTGTTCCAAGTCGGGCCGACGTGCTATCGCGGGCTGTGGATTGTGGACGGCGCGTTCTTATTGGAGTCGGCGGCGATGGTCGGTGCCGGCAAGGAAGCGCGCAGTGGCATCACCTACACACTGTCGCAGCAGAAGCCGAACGGCGCGTTCGAGGTGCTAAGCCCGCAGTTCTACAAAGAGAACGGCATCGTCCTATGGACCTGTGTCCGCCACGCACAACTCACGCAGGACCAGGCGTGGCTGGAGTCCGTCTGGCCGAAGCTGGAGGGAGCCGCCAGTTACATCCAAGCTCTGCGCCAGCGCAGTCTCGAAGACACTACGCCGCTGGACGACGGCTTGAATCCTCCCGGTGAAATTGACGGCGGACTGTCAGGCGGCGGCACCGGCTTCAAGCGGGCGGAGTTCTCGAATGTCCATTGGAACCTTCTCGGTTTGCGCGCGTTCATCCAAGCCGCTCATTGGCTGGGCAAGGAAGACTCCGCCGCGCTCTGGCAGAAGGAATACGACGACCTCTTCGCCACGTTCCGCAAGGCTGCCGCGCGGGACTCGTTAAAAGACAGCCAAGGCAATTCCTATGTGCCTATCTGCATGGCCAACGAAGGCAGTGAGCTTCCCCAGCGCGCCCAGTGGACTTTCTGCCACGCCATCTATCCCGGACAGATTTTTCCCAAGGACGATCCGCTCGTGGCCAGCACTATGGCGATGCTGGAAGCCACCGAACGCGAAGGCATGGTCTATGGCACTGGCTGGGACGCGACCGGCATCTGGAACTACTTCGCGTCGTTCTATGGGCACGCCTGGCTCTGGCAGGGTAATGGGCGCAAGGCCGCACAGACTCTCTACGCCTTCGCGAACCACGCGGCCCCGACTGGTGTGTGGCGCGAGGAACAGTCATTGAAAGGCGAGCCGTTCAAAAAGGTCGGCGACATGCCGCATAACTGGGCCAGCGCCGAATTCATCCGGCTCACCATCCATCTGCTCGCGCTTGATCGTGGCGATGAGTTACATCTACTCGAAGGTTTCCCGCGCCAGTGGGCCGGCCCCGGCATGACCACGCGCCTCAGTGGCGTAGCGACTCCCTTCGGCCCGCTTGACCTGACCATGCAGGCCGACCAGGACGGTAAGACCGTCAAGCTCTCGGTCAAGCCCCTGGCGGCCAACTGCAAGGCCGTCATCGTTCACTTGCCTGACGGCAGCACGAAACGGATTTCGCCGCAGGCAGGCGGCACCCTGAGCTTCCCGGTCGCCGCGCTTCCGGCGGCGAAGTGAAAGCGTCCGGTCATTCGACACTGGAGAGTGCTTGCCTCCCCGCGCCGCGTAGCAAGGCCCGGTAGAACCGCTGACTGGCATTGGTGGCCTGCGGGTCGGTAAACTGGGTCGTCCCATTGGAGTTCACCACCAAGACTGTGGGCGTCCAGTTCACGAGGTTAGTAGATGCCTCCACCATGTAATTGTAGCCGGCGGCCCCGGTAAGTTGTAGGAGCGGAAAACTATTGGTTCCCAGCGGCAACACCGCCAGGCGCAACGGCTCCGTAATCCCTACTAAGCCCGCCGCCACGTTGGTGACGGTGATGCTGGAGTTCAGGTTAGTGAAGGTGTCCAGTTGGAAACTCAACGTGTAAAGCCCCTCGGTCGGCGTGCCCGGCAGCGGAAACCGGTAAGCCAGTCGTGCGAAGAAGTAGCTTCCACGACTAGGCTATAAGTACCGAGACCAGGAATGCCCGTGCGATTAGGAATACCTGCCGGAGTCGGGATCCAGCCCACTGACCTCCTCGTTATGCGCATGAAGCAAAGGCCGCCCGGCGAAAGTCCGGTGGGGCGGCAGACGGTGCGGTTTTGCCGGGCCAGTTCGCGCTCCAGCAACTCCTGGGCGGGCGGGTGAGCGGTGACTTGCGCAAAGGCCAGGAGCGGGGCGAGGAACAACTCCCGATCCTTGTCGTCATGGAAGATGGGTTCCCGGCGGTTGCCGCGATTCATCACATGGTAAATCGCGCCTTCATACTCAATCCGCAGCGGTCGTGGCATGGCCGGAGACGGCCAGCAACCGCGCGTTTATGTCAATAGTGAGGACTGACCCCTTTTCATGGGACTGACCCCTTTACTTTATGCGCCGCAGCGGCGCAATTTGCCGTTCAGTTGCGCATCAGGCGAAAGAATTTTTTCGGCTCGGAGAAAGTATTCGTGTATGGGCTAGTTGCCCCCGCAATCATACTATAAGCCCCTGTTACCACCGGAGCCGCTTGCAGCTTAAAACTCGGGTCACCCCAACTAAGGACAATCCCGTTTTCAACAGCCTGCCATCCCAAGACTGTTGGTGCCGCTTCTCCCAAGCTGACATAAACATCCATCCACTGACTATCACCCGTGCCGCCCTTTGCGACAGGAGTGATGCGCACCGTTCCCGTCGGGTCAGTAAATGTTTGGTTTAAGGGCAGGGCAGCATCATCGGCATCAGCAGATCCAGCCGCTGAGTTGGGGGTCATGTCGAGTAAGCGCGTCTCCATGCGGTTGGGATTGTAATCCCAAAGGACATAAAGCCCGTTGTTAAGCGAGCCGTTGCTTGGGTTATTCCTTCGCACACCCAGCACAAAAGTTTCACTGTTCCCATACTGGACTCTGAGCGCCAGGAGAGCATTCGTCTGCGGCGTGCCCGTATCGAAACGATAGATCCGGTAAATAGCTGCCCCAGCCGCTACCGTTGGAATCTGGCTGGCTGTCAGCCAGCCCAATGCCTGCTTGAACACAGGATTAAAGTGAGCCCACGGCTCGCTTGCTCCCATCTGATCCAAACGGTCGCCATACTCATTCTGCGTGCCGTTGGTTCCCATGATGCTGCCATCAGCCGTTTCCCAAGAGTGTGCGTGTCGCACACCAAGGCTGTGGCCCAGTTCATGGAGTGGAATTCCATACCCATCTAGAGTTACGTCTTGCAGTAGCAGATAGTCTTTTGTGGCTGAGCCCCAGTAAGAGGCTCCAATCGGGCCGTGATGGATCGCCGTAATGTCATAGTCGTTTGGCTCCATTCCAGACGCCCTAACCAGGATTTCCGCATCCTGAACCAGTTGCACCGAGTTGGTTCTGTAGAAAGTGCTGTTCTGCGGCATGCGGTAAACTGGTTGGAGCGCACCGGCAACTATCAGCGATGTCTTGCCGTAGGAAAAATCGCGTAAATAGGACGACACCGTCCCCATCATACTGGTAAACCCGCTCAGCGGAACCGACGCCCCCGGCTTATCCGGAAAATCAACAACGACGCATATGATCTTTTTCGGGCTGGTGGACCAGTTACTGGGAGTGAGCGTCCAACTGCCCGTCACCTCCGGAGCGGGATTAAAGTTGGCGTCCCCGGGTTGGTTCGCTGCAAAAACAATTGTTCCCGGCCCGGTGATGTAGATTACATCTCCGATGATTTTTGCCGGTCCTGACTTGATTGTCATTGTCACCGGCAGTCCAGAACTGGCTGTGAACCCAAATACCGCGTCTCTGATGTAACTCACAGACCACACGCTGATATGCAGTGTGTATTCCATCCCTGCAATCACCCCGCCACCAGAAATGATCTGGTTTGGAGGCGTTGGCACGCTGATCACCCAGCTCGTTGTCGCTTCTGCCGCTGGTTCATAAACATCATTGCCAGCTTGGTTGCCGGCAAAAACAATCGTGCCCGGACCTGTGATGTAAATGGTAGAACCAGTGATGTATGCCGGTCCT
This sequence comes from uncultured Verrucomicrobiota bacterium, assembly GCA_903847485.1. Taxonomy (GTDB): domain Bacteria; phylum Verrucomicrobiota; class Verrucomicrobiia; order Limisphaerales; family JAJXZI01; genus CAINDV01. Next base: position 1,002 of record CAINDV010001022.1, on the reverse strand, counting down.
GATTTCACTGTCATGGTCACAGGCAGCCCTGAACTGGCAGTGAAAACCAAATCGCGGATGTAGCCAACAGGCCACGTCTGGCCCGGAGCGTAACCCATCCCCGCAAGAGCGATTGCTGAGATCGTTTGACTGAGTTTCTGTGCTTGTGCCAACGGTTTAGCAGCAAAAGTCGTTGCGAGCGCAAGCAAGATAACCAAGCTGCGCGGCCGGATGTTGGGAACCATGCAATACTCAAGAACTTGTTTTTGGAACAATGCCCAGTTCAGGAAGAATTGCTTTAGCCTCGGGTTCATCGTCGTTGAATTTATGAAGGTGAAGGGGTCAGTCCCACAGATTGACACACATCGCAACGCAGGGAATGTGGGCAGCCGTGTCGCGCGCTTAACTTTGCGGTTGACCTTGTTGCGTCCAGCGCCTCAAAGGCAGGTGCTGCTCGCCAGTTCGCGGCGAAGCGCCCATAAAGGGGTCAGTCCCGCATATTGACACGTCTCGCAGCGCAGGGAATGCGGGCCGCCGTAGCGCGCGGCCCACTTTGCTGCGTGCGGCACCCGTTGCGTCCAGCGCCCCAAAAGCACATGCTCCACGCCACTTCGCGGAGAACTGACTGATAACTGATAGGACATTGCGTTCTGGACGCTTCGCGGTTTATCGAGAATTGCTTTTCAAGCGGGCTGGTCACGGGCTGAATATAGCCATTGGAGGCGGGGCGGCAATGCTTATTTTGGTTTTTGTGCCGGGGCCTGGGCGCATCAGTCTCTTGGAGTCGCGGAGCGACCTCGTGACGGTAGCCGTGGGCTTCAGCCCACGGAGGGGGCTGGAGGGTTTTCACGTCGCGTAGCGACATCCGAAGCCGTAATTTATCGGATGATCAAGCGTCGCTTCGCGACGCGGGAGTAATCGGGACTGGCCTCTCCGTGGGCTGAAGCCCACGGCTACCGTCACGAGGTCGCTCCGCGACTCCAAGAAACTGTATAGCTTCTCCGGCGTTGTTCACCGGCGGGG
>CAINDV010001021.1 GCA_903847485.1 uncultured Verrucomicrobiota bacterium | reverse complement strand
CCTCTTCAGCTTCAGAACTACTGACCCGAGGAAATAGCGTGGGCCGCCCGGTGAGGGCACCGGGCCTACAGAACCCGTCTTTGCTGTAGGCCGGGTCCCCCCGGCGATCTTAGACTCAGCTCGTTTCCTTGCCAGTTGCGGATTTATGCTCACGGCTCAGGAGTTCTGAGCTTGGTTTCCATCGCAATCAAACGGCGGTCCAGTTCGGAGGGGTCGAGTTTGGTTTCGCGGCCCTACCGGGTGCCTGACTGGTAACAAGGTAAGTTACAGCAAGCTCAGGACAATTGAGGAAGGTTGAAAGTGCCACGGGTGGACGATGACAACCTTGGAGGTTAGATTTGGGCCGTCATTCGTTCCTCCTATCACCCCACACAAAGCGGGGTTTCCAGGCCGCCACCAGCGCGGGGAGCAAAGTGACACTGACGACGAAACTGGCCCCGATAGCCAGTCCGATGAGTAATCCGAACTCAACCAGCGTACGGAATTCCGAAAGGCAGAGCAGCCCGAAGCCGATGACTAAGACGAACGCCGCGAAGAACAGTCGGTAGCCAGTAAAGGCGAGCGCGTCGGAGAAGACTCGTTCGGGATCGGCCCCCGGTGCCCGCAGACCAAGCCGCAGGCGGTCCAGGATGTGAATGGCCGGATTAACCCCGACGCCAATGGCGATGCTGGCAAACATGGAGGTGCCGACACCCAGCGGAATGCCGACTAATCCCATGACCGCATAGTCCACGACACAGACAAATCCCACGGTCAGGGTGCAGAATGCGCCCGCCACGACTGACCGAAACATCAGCGCGGTCTGAAGCAGCGTGAAGAAGGCCGAGAAGACCACGCCCCAGGTGTGACTGGTCTTGATCATGCGCAGCCAGTGGTAATCGAGATTCACGCGGCCCGCCAGTTCGGTTTTCCAGGCGGGCGCCTGGAAATGTTGGGCGAGGTATTGCTCCACGGCCTGGATGACTTGCCGCTCGTAAATGTATTCGCTGCTGCGCATTCGCACGATCAGGTTGGCGGTTGTGTAAGTCGGGTCAATCACTTCGCGCAGCAGGCTGGACATGGGACAGGTGGGGGCGCGCAGACTGTCGAGATAGAACTTAGTGTCTTTCGGGTCGGACGGGATGGCGTAGAACTCGGGTTTCTCCTCGTTGAGTCTTTGATGCGCTCGTTTGACCCAGCCCGCCACGGAATGAGTGCCGCCGACATGCGGGAGTGTTTCGGTGAAAGCTTCCAGGGTCTCAATCTGACGCAAGACTTCAGGCCGGAGCAGGGCGCCCTGGTTAGACGCCGTGAGCACTATGTTCAACTGAGTGGTGCCGTCAAAGCGTTCGTTGAGGGCCTTGGCCGCCTGCACGAGCGGATGGTGGGTCTTGAACGCCAGGATGCGGGCGTCGTTGACGATTAGTTTGGAGGTGCCCCAACCGCCCAGCCCGAGTAATACCGCGCCCACCGCCAGCACGGCCCGCCGGCGGCGGAAAATAAGCCCGCCCATCCGGCCCAGCAGCGCGCTCACCAAGTCAGGCGTGCCCGACTTATTCTGCTTGGCGACCGCGCGGCTCATCTTCAGCGGCAGGATGGCCAATCCAGCGGGTAAGACAGTGAACGAGTAAATCAGCGCTCCCAGCACGCCCGCGCAGGTGAACAATCCGAAATACATGATCGGCGGCATCCCGCCGGTAAAATAGAAGGCGAGAAAGCCCGTGAAGTCCGTCGTGGAAGTTACGAGCACCGGGAAGAATAGCGTGGTGCAGGCCGCGGCGATGACTTCCTCCCGGCTGCGCCCGCGAAGATCGAGCTGCTCCTCGTAGTATTGGCCCACCAAGTTCAGCGAGTAAGACACGCTCAGCGCCATGATGACGACGAGGATGCCATTGGTGACAATGAACACCGGCACGCCGCACCACCCCATCAACCCCAGCGCGAAGGCCGCCGCCGCGCCGATGACACACATAGGCAGCAGAGTTCCGCGCACCGTGCGGTACGCCAGGACAATCAAGACGAACATGACGAGCGGGACGATGAAGTTCATGCGCAGCGCGTCATCGGAGACAGCCTTGCCCATGCGGACACGCACCGCCGCTTCGCCGGCGACGACTAAGCGCTCGTCGTTGACGGGGAACTTAGCCAGCAAATCGCGCAGTCCGTGATAGATGTCGTCCGCATGGCGCTCGTCCCGCAGTTGAATGACGATGCAGGCCGCCGAGCCATCGGCAGCGACGAGCGTGCCTTGGTAAAGCTCGTAACTCAGCACGTCTTTCTTCAACGCTTCGCAGCCCGCGGCGTTGGTCGGGACTTGCTTCATCAGAAGGTCAAATCCGATTTCGCCGTTCTTATCGAAATAGACTCCTGACTCCGTGGCGAGGCTGAGAACGTCGCGCGGGCCAATGTGCGGAAGCTTCTGAATGGCTTGCGTCACGTCACGGATAAGCGCCAGCGTCTTCGGGTTGAACACGCCGCCCGGCGCGTCGCGGATCACGCCCACGGCGATCGGTTCCGTCAGACCGAAGGCCGCGTCCACTCGTTGCTTGGCCGCCAGGGCCGGATGGCCCGGCGGGATGAAGGCGTCCGGGCTGGTGTTGCGGGTCAGTTTAAAAACGCCGCTGCCGAGGGCCAGTGCGACCACCGCGCCGACAACCAACACCGGCCGCGGATGCGCCACGATGAAGTCGAAGTAGCGACGCACCCAGCCCGCTGTGAAACTGGTCTTGACCATTGGATTGATGTCCCTACCCTCTCAGAGTCGGTTCGGTTCGTCAACGCCGGTTGGCAATTCTCATTAAAGACCAGATCGGGACGCCGGGTGAGGGCACCCGGCCTACAAGACGGCGGTTTTGTGGG
>CAINDV010001020.1 GCA_903847485.1 uncultured Verrucomicrobiota bacterium | reverse complement strand
GAGGCGGAGCGGAGCGGAGCCGGAACGGAGCTGACATCGATACGAGAAATACCCGAGGCTATCAGAGTCCTCAAGTGACCTATATGTCCTTAGACTTGGCCAGTCAGACCCGTCAGACAAGTCTGACCAGCCAGCCACCTTGGCCTGCCCACTCTGCGGCCGGCCCATGCGCCAGCGCACCGCCCAGCACGGGACCCATGCCGGCCAACCCTTCTGGGGCTGCTCCGCCTGCCCCGAGTGCAAGGGTCTCCGCAACCAGTCCGACCAGTCCGACCACCCCCACCCTCCGCCAGCGCGCCAAAGCGGCGCACCAGCTCCGCCCCGCAGCGCCCGAGGCCACCCCCGAGACCCTCCACAAACTCCAGGTCCACCAGATCGAGCTGGAGATGCAAAACGAGGAGCTGCGCCGGACGCAGGCGGAACTAACCGCCACCAAGGCCCGCTATTTCGATCTCTATGGCTTAGCCCTGGTGGGCTATGTCACCCTCAGTGAACCGGGAGTTATCCTGGAGACTAACCTCACCGCCGCCACCTTGCTGGGCGTGGTGCGGAGTGCGCTGGTCAAACGGCCATTCTCCCAGTTCATCCTCAAAGAGGACCAGGACACTTATTACCTGCTCCGCCAACAACTCTTGGCGGCCGGTCCCCCGCCAGCCTGCGAGTTGCGGATGGTGAAGAAAGACGGCCACGCCTTCTGGGCGCGGCTGGAGGGCAACTTAGTGCAGGACGAAGACGTCCCGCTCGTCTGTCGCCTCGTGCTGAGCGACATCACCGAACGCAAGCAGGCCGAGGCGGCGCTGCGGGAGAGCAGGACCAAGTACTGGGACGCCATTCATTTTGCCGTGGACGGAATCTTGTTCGGCACTCCTGATGGGAGGATAACCCACGCCAATTCGCAAATGCAGAAGCTGGCCGGCCGGAATTTGGGGGAGTTCTCCTCCGCCGGGTCCACGAGCTATTTGACCCCCAGAAACTGAACGCCCAACCGCTGGACTATAACCGGCTAAGAATGGGGTGCATCGTCGTCAATGTGCGCACCTTGCTTCGCCCCGATGGCACCACCGTGCCAGTAGAAATACGTTCCAAAAAGATGCAGGACGGTAACTACCAGTATATCTACCGCGACATCACCGAGCGCCGACACACGGAAGCGGCGCTGCGGCAACAGACCGAGGAACTTCGCGTCCGCAATGACGCCCTGACACGGTCCAACCAGGTCGCCGTCGGTCATGAACGGCGGATGATTGAACTCCAACGCGAAGTAAACGAGTTATGCGCCAAGTTGGGCGAAACGCCCCGCTACTGGATCGCGGAAAACGAGCCGGCCCCGCCCGCCGCGCCGAAGACTCAAAACTCCTGAGCCGTGAGCACCAATTCCAACCGGCGAGGAAACGGGATGCGTCCCAGCGCGCCGGGTCAGGGGACCCGGCCTACAAGCAAAGGCGCGACTCTACAGGCCCGGGGTCCTCATCGGACCTACAGAACCGCGCCCTTGCTGTAGGCCGGGTCCCCTGACCCGGCGTGCTTGGATTCACCTCGTTTCCTTGCCAGTTGGAATTGGTGCTCACGGCTCAGGAGTTCTGGGCCTGGGCCATACCGAGCTTGAGGCCGCCCTGCGGAATAAGAATTTTATCGGTTTTCCGCCTTGCAACCGCCGTCAAGCTTCGGTAGCCTTTGCCCATGCGCGAGAAGCAAAATACCATTCTTGAACTCTTATCCGTGATCGCAGTGCTGGTCGTCGGGACCGTGGCGCTTGGGGTCATGGTGACGGGCTGTGCGACGACGAACCGAACCGCGAACCTGCTGGCCGCGTCCGGCTTCAAGATTATGCCGGCCACGACGCCCGAGCAGCAGCAGCATCTCCAGACTCTCCCGACGGGCCGGATTTCGTTCGTGAAGCGGAATGGGCAGGTCTTTTTCGTTTACCCGGATCCCGCCAACAAGCAACTCTACGTTGGTCGGAATGCTGAGTATGACACCTATCAGAGTCTCCTGTTGGGCCAGCAGCAGGCGAAGGTTTACGGGCAAATCGCTACCGATAATCGCGTCGCCACGGAAGCGAACTTGCAGTCGCAAGCTATGAATGCTGCCGAAGACGCCGTGTGGGGAGCGGCGTGGGGCGGGCCTTGGGGCGTGTGGGGGCCGTGGGGCGTGTGGTAGGGGCAACCAGCACGGTCGGGCTTGCGAAACTACCAGCATTACGCGACGGAAACCAGTAATACAGACAACAACGGAAGACGATCATTTATGAGTAACAAAACCATCCTATTGGCGGTGTTGGGAGCGGTCGCACTGGTGGCCATGACGCCGGGTTGCGCGACGTCGAAGGCGTATTCCACGCCCAGTCTGCTGGCTTCGTCCGGCTTCAAAATCATACCGGCCACCACGCCGGATCAGCAGCAACAGATGAAGACCCTGCCGGCGGGCAAGGTTTCCGTCGTGACCCGGAGCGGCACCGCTTACTACGTCTATCCGGACCACGCTCAGAACGTGCTCTATGTGGGTAAGCAGGCCCAGTATCAAGCCTACCAGAACACTCTCGACGGTCTGCGACTGGCGGCGGAAGATGCGCAGGCGGCCCGGGATTCGCGGGGTGAGGCGCTCGTGAATCAGCAGGTTGACGTCACCAGCGGTTACGACACGCCGGGCTGGGGAACCGGGACTGGCTGGGGCGAATGGGGCGGATTCTAGGCGCGGGGTAGTTTGCTCGAAAAGCGGAAAGAGGAAAGCAGCACTGGAGGAAGCTGGAACCGCGGCCGTGGCATTTCTGCTTTCCGCCAGCGCGCCGTTGCACTAGTCTGGGCTCTAGTTGGAACGTAATTACGCTATGACACGACATTTGATGCGGAAAATGGCAGCGCCGGTTGGGCTGCTGGCTTGGTTAGTTTGGCTGCCCGGTTGCAAGGAGAAGGAAGCCGCCCAACCCCTGGCCGCACCGGACGTCGCGGTGGTCGCCGTGACGCAGCGGGATGTGCCGATTTATCGCGACGCGGTGGGCACACTGGAAGGCGAGGTCAATGCCACGATCTCCGCTCAGGTGAGTGGTTACCTAATTAGTCGGGACTACTCGGAAGGTAGCGATGTGACTAACGGGCAGGTGCTATTCCGAATCGAGCCGGCCACGTTTGCGGCTACTTTGGCCAAGGCCAAGGCGCAACTCATGGAGGCACAAGCCCAGAAGGGGAAGACCGCCCTCGACGTGGAACGTTACACGCCGCTGGCCGCATCCCAAGCCATCAGCAAGCAGGAACTGGACGACGCCGTGCAGGCGGATAAGGCGGCGGACGGCCAGGTGGCCAGCGCCCAAGCGGTGGTGAAGGAGGCCGAGTTGAATCTCAACTTCACCACCATCCGCGCCCCGGTGACCGGGTCCGCCGGCCTGGCCAAGGCCCAGGTTGGCGATCTCGTCGGCCCCGGCACCGGCCTGTTGACCACCGTGGTGCAGATGGATCCGATCCGCGTGTATTTCTCGGTGTCCCAGCAGTTGGTGACCAAAATGCTGGAGCGTCGTTTGGCCGAAGGCAAGGCGGCGCGCGCCGACGCAGGCCCGGAACTGGAACTGGTCCTGGCGACTGGCACGGTCTATTCCGAGCCGGGGCGCGTGCGGTTCGCCAACAACCAGGTGGATGTGAAGACCGGCACCATCACGGTCGTGGGTGAGTTCACTAATTCCAATAAACTGCTGGTACCGGGTATGTTCGTCCGCGTCCGGGCGCTGCTCGACACCCAGAAGGATGCCCTCCTCGTGCCGCAGCGGGCGGTGACGGACGTGCAAGGCCGCTCGTTAGTCGCGGTCGTGGGCACTGATAACAAGGTAAGTATGCGGCCGGTAAGTGTCGGCGAGCCTGTCGGGCAGGAGTGGGTCATCCAAGGCCTCATCCAAGGCAGTGTGAAGGCCGGCGACCGCGTGGTGGCGGAAGGTATCCAGAAGGTGCGCGACGGCGCGGTGGTGAACCCGGTGCCGTTTGTGGAGAAGGCGGGCGAGAAGGCCGTGGCCCCGGCGGCGAAGGCGAAGGGTAAGTAAGGAACTTCCGCCAAGTAACAAGTCAGGCCAGCCTTTAACAACGACGTGCAGAGGAAACCGTCAACTAAGCGGCTCCCCGTCAAGGCACCGGCGAAAGCCAGTCGGCCGCCGGCGGCGGGCCGCGAGGCGCAGGCGTTCGGGGAAGTGGTGGGTTTGATCCAGTCGGCGCGGGCCAGGGCGTTGCAGGCGGTTAATACGGAGTTGATAGACCTGTATTGGCGCGTCGGGGAGATCATCAGCCGCAAGCTGTCAGTCGCCTTCTGGGGTGAAGGGGTGGTGGACCGGTTGGCTGGTTTCATCGCTCGACATCATCCGGACATCAAGGGCTTCACCCGCGCCAGTCTGTTTCGGATGCGGCAGTTCTACGAAACTTACCGGGCCGACAAGAAAGTCGCACCACTGGTGCGACAATTGTCTTGGACGCATAACTTGTTAATCCTTTCCAAGAGCAAACGCGCAGAAGAACGGGAGTTTTACCTTCGCCTAGTCATTCGAGAAAAATGGGGTAAGCGCGAACTCGAACGCCAGCTTAACGGCGCCCTGTTCGAGCGCACCATCCTATCTCCGCCAAAACTCTCACCAGTGGTGAGAGAATTGCACCCCGTCGCCGAAACCGTCTTCAAAGACACTTACCTCCTCGATTTTCTCAACCTACCGGAAGTCCATTCCGAAGCCGACTTACACGCGGGGTTAGTGGCCAACCTTAAGAAGTTCCTCGTCGAACTCGGTCGCGATTTCTGTTTCGTCGGCGAGCAATACCTCCTGCAAGTTGGGGGCCGGGACTTTCGCGTTGACCTCGTTTTCTACCACCGGGCGCTCCAGTCGCTGGTGGCTTTTGACTTAAAGGTCGGGGAGTTCGAGCCGGAGCACTTGGGTAAGATGGAGTTCTATCTCGAAGCCCTCGACCGCGATGTCCGCAAGCCCCACGAGCGCCCGTCCATCGGCGCGTTGCTCTGCGCCACTAAGGACAACGAAGTCGTCGAATACGCCCTGAGCCGGGCGGTTTCTCCGGCGCTCGTCGCTGAATACCAAGCCGTCCTACCGGACAAGAAGCTGCTCCAACAGAAGCTGCACGAGTTCTACCAACTGGCGGCCCCGGCCACGAAGGCGAAGGGAACAAAGCCATGACCGGTACAAATCCGAAATTCGAAATTCGAAATCCGAAGTACGAAACCCAACCCGCCCTGACACCCGGCACCGCTTCGGACTTCGGGCTTCGGGCTGCTTTCGGATTTCGGATTTCGGGTTTCGGATTTACTCAACCCCTCTGACCTATGGCCAAATTCTTCATCAACCGCCCCATCGTCGCGATGGTCATCGCCATCCTGATGGTCATCATCGGCCTGGTCGCGATGTCCAGCCTGCCCATCGCACAGTTCCCTAACATCGCCGACCCGCAGATCCAGGTGCAGGCCAGCTATCCCGGTGCCGACGCCGTCACCGTGGACCAGTCGGTGGCCACGCCTATTGAGCAGCAGATGTCCGGCGTGGATAACATGGAATACATGTATTCCCTGAACGCCAACAATGGCTCGATGAAGCTGGTGGTGGATTTCAACGTCAAGACCGACGCGAACACCGATCAGATCCTCGCGCAGATGCGGCAGAGCCAGGCTAACTCGCAACTACCCTCCGCCGTGACTGACCAAGGCGTCACCGTCCAGAAGTCCACCGCCGCGCCACTTATCATGTTCGCGCTCTATTCGCCGAGCAACACCTACGACGGTATCTTTCTAGCCAACTATTCCTACATCAACATTAACGACCAGATGACCCGCGTGCCGGGCATCGCCAGCGTCCAAGTCTTCGGTGCCGGGCAATACGCCATCCGCCTCTGGGTCCGGCCCGATAGGTTGGCGCAAATGGGCATCACGGTGCCGGAAATCATCAACGCCCTCCAGGCCCAGAACAACGTGAACCCCGCCGGCCAGATAGGTGGCGAGCCGGTGCCCAGCGGGCAGGAATTCACTTATGCGGTGCGGGCGCAAGGCCGCCTGGAAACGGCGGAACAGTTCGGCGAAATCGTGCTGCGCGCCGCGCCGGGCGGGGCCATCGTGCGGGTGAAGGACGTGGCCCGCATCGAACTGGGCGCGCAGAATTACAGCATGAAGGCGCGGCTCAACGGCAAGTCTTCGGCACTCGTCGCGCTTTACCAGCTTCCCGATTCCAACGCCGTCCAGGCTGCGGCCGACGCCAAGGCGCTCATGGCGAAACTTAAGGCGAGCTTCCCGCCGGACATGGACTATGTAGTCTCGCTGGACACCACGCTGGCGGTGACGGAGGGCATGAAGGAAATCCAGAAGACACTCGTGGAGGCGCTGGCGCTAGTTATCATCGTGGTCTTCATCTTCCTCCAAGGCTGGCGGGCGACACTCATCCCGCTGCTCGCTGTGCCGGTGTCACTTATCGGCACCTTCGCGCTATTCCCCCTGTTCGGCTTCTCCATCAATACGCTGTCACTCTTCGGCTTAGTGCTCGCCATCGGGTTAGTGGTGGACGACGCCATCGTGGTGGTGGAAGCAGTCGAGCATCACATCGAGAGAGGCTTGTCACCCAAGGACGCGACGCTTAAGGCCATGCAGGAAGTCTCCGGCCCGGTCATGGCTATCGCTATCATTCTGGCGGCCGTGTTTGTCCCCACGGCCTTCATTCCCGGCATCACTGGGCGACTCTATCAACAGTTCGTGGTGACCATCGCGGTGTCCGTCGTGATCTCCGCGTTCAACGCCCTTACCCTGTCGCCTGCGCTGTGCGCCCTGCTCCTCCGGCCCAAGGCCAAGGGCACCGGGCTGCTCCAGAAGTTCTATGACGGCTTCAACCAACTCTTCGGCAAAGCCACCGACGGTTACGTCGGCCTGTGTCGCGTGCTGATCCACAAGAGCGCCATCGCGCTGCTGCTGCTCGTCGGGTTGACCGTGCTGGCGGGGTTCTTCGGAAAGAGAGTGCCGGCGAGCTTCCTGCCGGATGAGGACCAAGGCTACGTCTTTGCCGGCGTGCAGTTGCCCAATGCCGCCTCCCTCCAACGCACCGATGAGGTGGTAAGGCAGGCTGAGGAGATTCTCAAGCAGACGCCGGGCATCAAGTATTACACCTCAGTCATTGGTTTCAGCATGTTAAGCGGCGTCAACAACACTTACAGCGCCTTCTTCTTCATCACACTGGATAAGTGGGACGAGCGCAAGAAGCCCGAGGAACAATACATCGCCATCAAGGAGCATCTGAACCGGGAGTTCGGCAAGCTGCCCGGCGCGGTGGGTTTCGCCTTTCCGCCGCCGGCCATTCCCGGCGTCGGCGCGTCCGGTGGCGTGACTTTCATCCTCGAAGACCGTTCGGGCAAGGGCGTTGAGTTTCTGGTGCCTAATCTAACTAAGTTCATCGCGGCGGCGCAGAAGCGGCCCGAGTTAGCCGGCGTGTTCACCACCGCGCTCCTGTCGGTGCCGCAGGTGTATGTGGACGTGGACCGCGACCAAGTCTTGCAGCAAGGCGTGCGGCTTCAGGACGTCTACCAGACGATGCAATGCTTCATGGGCGGCGCGTTTGTGAACTACTTCAACCGCTTCGGTCGCCAGTGGCAGGTGTATGTGCAGGCCGAGGGCGATTACCGCAACGACGCCCAGAACCTGGGCCAGTTCTATGTCCTCAACAACGCCAGTAACATGGTGCCGCTGGCCGCCGTCACCAGCGTCACTAACACCATCGGCCCGGAGTTTACCCTGCGCTACAACCTCCACGAGTCCGCCCAGATCAACGCTTCGGCTCGGCCCGGATACAGCTCGGCGCAGGCCATGAAGGCGCTGGAAGAGGTCTTCGCCCAGACCATGCCGGACGGAATGGGTTACGACTACATGGGCATGAGTTACCAGGAGAAGAAGGCGCAGGAAGGCATCTCCCCGATGGTTATCTTCGGCTTCTCGCTACTGTGTGTGTTCCTGATCCTGGCGGCGCAATACGAGAGCTGGAGCCTGCCGTTCAGCGTGCTGCTGGGCACGCCTATCGCCGTGTTCGGCGCGTTCGCCGCCCTCATGGTCGGCCACTACGAGAACAACATCTACGCCCAGATCGGCTTAGTCATGCTCATCGGCCTGGCGGCTAAGAACGCCATTCTCATCGTTGAGTTTTGTAAGATGAGTTATGAGCAAGGCAAACCGCTGTTGGACGCCACGCTGGAGGGTGCCCGGCTGCGGTTGCGTCCGATCTTGATGACCAGCTTCGCCTTCATCCTGGGTTGCGTGCCGCTGGCCAAGGCGAGCGGGGCCGGCGCTCTCTCGCGGCAAGTCATGGGTTTCACCGTCATTGGCGGTATGTTGGCGGCCAGCGCCATAGCGATCTTCCTTATCCCGGTCACGTTCTATGTGGTGGAGAAACTGGGCGGCGGCAAACACGAGGGGGCCAAGCCCGCTGAAGCTAACCCGCCCGCCACGCCGGCTCACTAAACTAACCGACTATTCAGCCCAAACTCCTAGGCGAATGACGAATGAAGTCCGAAATCCGAATGACGAATCGTTGCTTCCGGCGGCGGTCTGGTGTTGGTCGAGTCTCGCTCCCGGTCGCCCGCCGACAAACCACAAATTAAGCTGGTCAAAACGACCGGCTATCCTACTCTACAACCATGAAATACACTAAACTATTGAAAGTAAAGCCCGGCAGCCGGGTCCGCTTGAAGAAGATTGACCCCAACTTCACTGGGGACCACGACCGCAAAAAATCGGCGGCTAAGGAAGTCGAGAAACTCGACCGGGAAATACGCGCCTTGCAGTATCTGCTCTATGCCGAGGGCAAGCAGTCATTGCTCATCTGCCTGCAGGCGCTCGACGCCGCCGGCAAGGATGGCACTATTAACCATGTGCTTGGCGCGATGAATCCGCAGGGCGCGCGGGTCCACGGCTTCAAGGCACCGTCGAAAGAAGAGGCCGCGCATGACTTTCTCTGGCGGATAGAAGAACAGGTGCCAAAGCGGGGCGAGGTTGTGATCTTCAACCGCTCGCATTACGAAGACGTGCTGGTAACTCGCGTGCATAAGTTGGTTCCCGACAAGGTCTGGGGAAAGCGTTTCGCGATGATCAATGACTTTGAGCAAGGGTTGGTGGCGAATGGCACGCGCATCCTCAAGTTCTTCCTCCACATCAGTCCGGAGGAACAGCTCGCGCGTTTCAAGCAACGGCTGGACGACCCGGCCCGTCATTGGAAGATCAGCGAGACTGACTATACGGAGCGGGAGTTCTGGGATGATTACACCGAGGCTTACGAAGACCTTCTCCGCCAGACTAGCACTAAGCACGCGCCGTGGTTCATCATCCCCGCGGACAATAAGTGGTTCCGCAATCTCGCGGTGGCGAAGATTGTCGCGGAAACGATGCAAGCGATGGACATGAAGTTCCCGAAACCGACCGTGGACCTCAAGGCCATCACGCGCCAATACCATCACGCGGAGAAGGAAGAAGAGAAGAAGATCGGGAAGAAAAAGTGGCAGCAACTCTTAGCCGCCAAGGAGAAGCAGGGTAAGCCGACCGAGCCGGAGGCTACCCAGCAAGAGCATTGATAGGAATTTGCTTTCTGGATGCTCCTCAGTTCAACGCCAGAAACCAGCCCAAGACAAAATGTATAAAACCTCCGGCCATCTGCCGTATTACGCGGAGTCCATGTTTCCGAAAATGGAAATGGACGAACACCTCGCCGACCGCAGGCAAATCGAGGAACGCATCGCGGAATAGGAAAAAACTTTGCGTGAATACGAAAAAGCAGCAAACAAACCCAAATCCGGCAATGTCTAAATCAACTTCCCGCTGTGGCGCGTGCCTGATGAATTGTTCGCAGGCTAATCCGAACAATCCCGAACACATGAACATCGCCAACCGCGCCAGCACAGGTGGAATACACTCGGTGGAGAATTAATATACAAACAAGGAAAAAACTATGAGCCTGTTATGCAAATTAGGATTCCACAAATGGACGGATTGCAAATGTTCAGTATGTGGAAAGAACCGCGATCAAGACCACGAGTGGGCTGGTTGCAAATGTGGGATATGCAATAAGACGCGTGACGAGAACCACGATTATTCCAAGGATTGCGAGAAGTGCGCCAAATGCGACAAAATGCAGGCCGCTGTTCACTCTTGGGAAGGTTGCAAATGTTTGAAATGCGGCAAGACTCGTCAGGAAGGGCACAAATGGAATGGCTGCATATGTCGTCTCTGCGGAGGGATCAAAAAGGATGGACATGAATGGGATGTTACCGCGACTTTTTCACTTGGCGAGTATGTGCGTTGTAGGCATTGCAGGGACGTCGTCTTCAGATGCAAATGTGGCAGGACATATTGCACACTGTATCTTAAGAATACACGTTCTGCTATTCAACCTTATCAGTCTCCAGAGGACAGAGCGTTTTTATCAAAATATGCTCTCGGAATAAGATCTGATGACTTTGATTTTAAATCAAACGCCGCCATTTGCCGGTGTGGAAAATCATATTCAATATCCGAGATTGAAACTCTTCGTGATCTTGAAATACCTTCTGATAAGAATCGCAACCCAACCGATTCAAATCCCGAGACTTCAACCACCGTTAAAGTGTGCTTGAATGCTTTCGATAAGGACACCAACGAATGGCTGAAAATCTTATATCTTATTCTTGTCGAACATGTGAAGGTGAATGGAAGGAGTCCAACATTTTATGAGGATATAGGACCAAGAGTATTAGGAGCGAGATACTCTGAAAGCATAGAACATCAGGCTACGCTTCTTGGGGCATTACGGGCAATGGCTGATGCTGACATTTCCGCCGGAAGACCACCGATAGCCTTAATGGTTGTATCTGATTCTTCAGGAACTTGTATGCCTGACAGTTCGCTCGTGCAGTTTATAGAGGCACGCGGGGTGCACTGCGGGGGGATGGAAACCTACGTCCAAATGGGACGTATCGCCAGTTACTGGCAGGGTAAAGAAATCGAATTTATATGACAAGCATTTAGCGATTTGAATTTTATTGATAGGAATTTGCTTTCTGGACGCTCCGCAGTTCAGTTGGTTCCACATCCTCGGCTTCGCCTTCATCATGTCGCTTACTATCTATGTCATTCTCGATCTGGAGTTCCCCCGCCTGGGCCTCATCCGGATAGACTATGCGGACCAACTGTTGATTGATGTCAGGCAGGGCATGAAGTGAGGCCGGGCGAATGAGAACCGGAATTTACAATGGCGGGGGAGAGGGGGAAAATCCGAAATCCGAAATCCGAAATCCGAAGGAAATCCGAAATCCGAAATCCGAATCACTTTGTCTAAGTCGCCTTCCAGAAAGAGCAGCTTTCGACCAACGGCAGGAAGCCATTTCGGATTTCGGATTTCGGATTTCGGATTTCGGGTTTTTCATCGTCCTCCTCTGCTGTCTGGTTTTGGCCAGCAACGCAGTGGCGCAATCGGCCCGGCTTAGTGCTGGCGGATTGCTGGCGGGCGACGTAACGCCGCGCCTGGCCACCAACGGCGTCAGCTTAGGAGTGGGTGAACTAGCCGCCAGCCTGCGGGCCAAACTCGCGGAAGCCCAGGCTGACTTGAGCCGTGCCCAGGCGGCCCAGAACACTTCCAGCAACCTCCCGGCCGGTGCCACGGTGCCGGAAGCCATAGATTACCGTTCCGTGCTGCAACGATTAGTCCGCACCTGCCAGCTTCACCTGGAGGACCTGGCCGCGTTGGAGGCCGCCCGGCAGCGGCAGCAGGATCTTGCGAGCACCGTCAACTCCTGGACCGGTTTCGCGGAGCCGCCGCCGTATTCGGTCTTATTAGTGGACGACTTACGGAACGCCCTCCAATCCCTCAATGCCAAAGTCAGAGCCGCCGAGATCACGCGCACCGTGATCGAAGAGTTCCTGGCCGACGCGCAAGCGGCCCTGAAGGAGTCCGACGAAAAGCTCCGCCGCTTCGCCGAGCAATCGGAAGGGACCAAAGATCCCACCCTCGTCGCACGTCTGGCCTGGCAGCGGGAACTGGAGCAAGCGCGGCAGCGCACGGCGGCTGCCTCGCTCGCGTCCTTAGAAACGAAGCGCCAGATCGCCACCGAAGAGATGGTTGAGGTTAGTCAGCGCTTGACCGCCACCAAGCGACAACTGGCTGTGGCCGCCCAGCAGGTTACCTTTACTCAGGCGCACCTCGACAAAGTCCTGGACAACTTAGCCAGAGAACAACGCCGACTTGACCAAGAGGTTCAGGCAGCGGACACCAATATCGAGGCGTGCCAGCGGGCCTTGACTGAGGCCCGGGAACACCTGCGCCACGCCCTGCAAGAGCAGTTCGCCGGGACTACTAATGCGGCTGTCCTGCTTCACCTCCAGGAAGTGGTGGAGGTGCGGGGTCTCCAAGCGCAGACCAGTATCCAGCGGTTGACCGTGTTACG
Source organism: uncultured Verrucomicrobiota bacterium (assembly GCA_903847485.1). Taxonomy (GTDB): domain Bacteria; phylum Verrucomicrobiota; class Verrucomicrobiia; order Limisphaerales; family JAJXZI01; genus CAINDV01. The sequence goes on along the minus strand of CAINDV010001020.1, from coordinate 29,701 downwards.
ACAACTCTTCGAGAGTCTGGGCGGCGAGCTCCAGATGTGGCAGATGCGGCTGGCCGTGTTCGGCAGCCGCGATCTCGCCGAGTTACAACGGGCCTACCAGCGACTAACCCGCGTGAGCGGACTTATCCAGGCGGCCAAACCGTACTACCGGCAGCAGATTGAGCTCGCGGCCAGCCAGGTCACCGAACAGCAGAATCGCCTGCAAAACCAGGGCGACGCCGCGGCGGACCCGGCCTTGACGCGGGAACGGTTGGAGACCTACCAGCAGCGGGAGGCTTTGTACCAGCGCGCGCTGCAAAACCTGGAGAAGCGTGAGCAAGTAGTCTCGCGCTGGCGGGAGGCACTCGACTTTGACCGTCAGGCGCTGCCCTTCACCGGGCGGGTGAAGGATCTATTCGCCGAGACTTCCACCTTCGTCTCCAAGCTGTGGCGTTTTGAACTGTTCGTGGCCGAGGACACGATCATCGTGGACGGCCAGTCCATCTACGGCAAACGCCCCGTCACCGTGGGCAAGATAACCCTGGCCGTGCTCATTCTCGTCGTGGGCTATTGGCTTACTGGACTGGTCGCGCGCCTGGTCGAGCCGCTGGCGGTAAAGCGGCTTAAGATTGAGCCGAACCAAGCGAGCCTGATCCGCCGCTGGGTGCGGGTGGTGCTGCTACTCTGCTTGATCGCGTTCAGCCTAGTCTCGGTTAAGATTCCGCTGACCGTCTTCGCCTTTGCCGGCGGCGCCCTGGCCATCGGCGTGGGGTTCGGCACCCAGAACCTACTCAAGAACTTCATCAGTGGCATTATCATCCTATTCGAGCGCCCGTTCCGGGTCGGGGACGTGTTGGATGTCGTTGGCCAGCGCGGCACAGTCACTGGGATTGGCCTCCGTTCGAGCGTGATCCAGCGCTGGGATGGCACCGAGACACTAATACCCAACAGCGCCTTACTGGAGAACAACCTGACTAACTGGACCTACTCTAACCGCACCGTGCGGTTCACGGTCACTGTCGGCGTAGCTTATGGCTCCGATACGCGCCGCGTGGTGCAACTGCTCGGCGAGGTGGCCGAACGTCACGGCTTGGTGAATAAGGAGCCGAAGCCGCAAATGCTCTTCATGGAGTTCGGCGACAGCGCCCTGACGTTCGAGTTACGTTACTGGGTGGATGTCGTGAAGCACAACGCCGCGCAGATCGCCAGCGACCTGCGCCACATGATTGCCGGCGCGTTTGCCGAAAACGGCATCGCCATCCCCTTCCCCCAGCGCGACATGCGTCTCACGGCTGATAAGCCGATCCCCGTCCAAGTGATTCCCCGGAGCGACGCCAAGGAGCCGGCTTCACCGACGAATGAGGCCAGCGGGACGGCTGCTCCACGCTCGTGAGCCAACCGTTAGTTTTACCATGTCAACTAACAGTCCCGTCATCGAATTGCAATACGTAGCAGGGATAGAGGAGATCATCTGGGGAGTCGTGCTGGTCGCCCTCACCTTGGGCATCCACAGCTTCGGTATGCTTTGGACCTTGCGTTTCAGCAACGCCTTCAAGGCCAGGTTTGCGCACCAACCGGCGTTCGCCGCTGGTATGTTCAAGCTCATCCTGGCAAGCTGGCTGATCATGTTAGTCCACATCGTCGAAATCATAATGTGGGCGGGCTTTTTCCAGTGGAAACATTGCTTCGTCAATTTCAGCACCGCCGGATACTTCGCTCTGAACGAATACACGACGGTGGGAAGCTCGTTTAACCTGCCCCTGAACTGGCGGTTGCTCGAAGGTATGATCGCCACGGCGGGCCTGCTGGGCTTCGCCTGGTCCACGGCCGTGCTGCTGGCGCTGGCGCAGGAGTTTCAAGATCAACAGATGCAACTGCTCAAACAGCAGCGGCAGAAACATGCGTTGGCGGCGGTGCCGGCCCCCCTCCTTGCGAACAAGCCACCAAACTGCCCGCACGTCCCGCCATGAACCGCTGTCACTCGGCCACTCGCCGCGCTGGACGCCGGGGCTTGGGCACGGCAATATGTCGTTGCGGGTGCGGGCGCGGTTGCGCCAGCGGCCGGCCGAATTACTGAACCGCTTGAACACATGAAACTAAGAATCCAAAGCGCTCTTACGCTGCTGGCAGCCGGGGCGTTGCTCGGCGGTTGCGCCGGAAGTTCCAGCCGCAAACCTAGCGTGGTGGATAACACCCCCGTCGGGGCGCTCCCGGCCACCAACGCACCGAAGATCATCTATGTCACCGACTTCTATCTTCCGCTAGGCATGATCCAGCGTTCGCCGACGCTCCCGGAGAAGGCAGGCTTGGGCGGCGGCCCGCTGGCTCGCCTGCGGCAGGACGCCCAAGCCATGCGTGGCGACGACTCGGAGTCCAAGGCGAAAAAGATTATCCAGACACTCGGCGAGACGATTACCAGCGACTTGAAGAAAGCTGGCTATAAGGCCGAGCGCCGTCCCAGTGTCACCGGACTAAGGCCGGATTTCTTCCCCGCCGACGCTTCCTTGCCCAAGGATGGCTGGCTATTAGGTGGCTGGTTCGAGCGGGTGCAGGAAGGCAACCGCGTCGAAGAGGCCACCGTCGGGTTTGGTGCCGGTTCGGGCAAAGTTTCCATCGAAGTCATCGTGTCCGATCTGGCGAACAACCCGCGCCAGCCATTCCTCTGCATAGGTTCGGACAATGGCCAGAAGCATACGCCTGGCGGCCTGGTCATGATGAACCCCTACGCCATGGCCGCTAAGTTTGTCATCTCCCGCGGCGAGACGGAACGGGATGTCAAAGCTATGGGTTCAGCCATCGCCAAGTCCCTGGTGAAATACATCCAGGAAGGCGCGGTGCCCCAAGCGAAACCTTGAACTGCCGACCACACTTGGAATGACGAATGACAAATGACAAATGACGAATGAATGACGAAGCCCGAAATCCGAAGCTGGCCCTGACAGAGCCGAGTTACTGGCAGAAAAATGGCGGGTAAAAATGGATAGGCTCTTACCCAAACCCCTTGCCGGTAGGGCGACGCTCCGGCGGAGCTTCTGCCCAGACGGAGCGCCGACATTCTTGTCGGCCAGTCCCAGAAACCCTGAGCCGTGGCAAGCAAGTGAGCCCGCCGAAAGCCCCTTACCCGCCCTGGCGGGCACCCTCTTCCCATCCGATGGGGAGAGGGAAGGGGGTGGGGAGTTCCACACTAATTCCAGCCGCCCCTTCCAACCAAAGCCACGGGTCAGGAGTTCTGAACCTGTACCGTCCAAGGTCTCGCCGACAAGAATGTCGGCGCTCCGCTCTGGTTGCGGCTCCGCTAAAGCGTCGCCCTACCGCACTGGTTTTGGGCCAGAATCTCGCCATTTTTACCCGCCATTTTTCTGCCAGCAACTCGGCTCTGTAAGGGCCAGCTTCGGATTTCGGGCTTCGTCATTCGTCATTTCCCCCTGTCTTCCCCAACCTTTAACTGTAAGCAAACTGACATCATGAACTCACGCCTTAGTCACTGTCTCGGATTCCTCGTCGGCTTGGCGCTGCTCGGCGGCTGCGCCATGGGACCGAAGTATCAACGTCCCGCCGTGGACACACCGACCAGTTACCGCTTCGCCACCGACCAAGGCACTAACTCACTGGGCGACCTACCGTGGTGGGAAGTCTTCAAAGATGCCACGTTGCAAGAACTGATCCGCACCGCGCTAACTAACAACTACGACCTTAAGAAAGCCGTCGCCCGCGTCGAACAGGCGCGCAATATGGCGGTCGCCGCCCGCGCGCCGCTCTTTCCGCAGATCGGCTACAACGGTGGCGTGGGGCGCGGCAAGAACGCGGCCTTCAACAATCCTGCCGCGCTTGGCGGTGCCACCGAAAGCACCGCCTCGCTGACGCTTAACGCCGTGTGGGAGATTGATCTCTGGGGCCGCATCCGCCGCCTGAGTGAGGCCGCCCGCGCCGAGTATCTCGCCACCGATGAGGCTCGCCGGGGCATCACGATCACGCTAGTAAGTGATGTCGCCACGGCTTACTTCCAGCTTCTCGACTTAGATCAGGAACTCCAGATCCAGCGCGCCGCGACTAATGCCTACGCCGGCAGTTACCGGATATTCTACGACCGGCTCACCAAAGGCGTGGCCTCTAAGCTCGAAACCGACCGTGCCTCCGCCGCGCTGGCCAATGCCGCTGCCGGGATTCCGCAACTGGAGTTAGACCTTGCCACCACGGAGAACCAACTCAATGTTCTGCTGGGCCGCAGCCCCGGCCCCATCGCGCGCACCGGTTCACTTAGCCAGCCCCAACTCCCGCCGGAGATTCCCGCCGGCCTGCCCAGCGAACTGCTTCAGCGCCGGCCCGACGTGCTCGCCAGCGAGCAGTCACTTATCTCCGCCAATGCCAACGTCGGCGCGAGCCTCGCGAACTTCTTCCCGCAGCTTGGCTTGACCACCTTCTTAGGCAAAGTCAGCCCGGAGTTATCCGCCTTCACCGGCGGCTCGGCCAGTGCCTGGAATGTTGGGGCGACGCTCGCTGGCCCGCTCTTCCAAGGCGGTGCCCTCCGCGCCCAGTATCGTGCGGCCAAGGCTAAGTTCGACGAGGCGAAAGCCAGCTACGAGCAGACCGTGCTCACTGCCTTTCAGGAAGTTTCCAACGCCCTTATTACCCGGCAGAAACTCGCCGAGGTCCGCACCTTCGACGAGCAAGCCGTCGCGGCCCTGACTTCCTCCGTCGAGCTGGCCACCCAGCGCTATCTCAACGGGAAGTCCAGTTACTACGAAGTGCTCCAAGCGCAGCAGGAGCTTTACCCGACGCAGCGCGCCCAGGTCCAGGTCCAAGCCAGTGAACTAATCGCTGTGATCCAACTCTACAAGACTCTGGGCGGCGGTTGGCAGACCGCGCCGGAGGAAGCGCCCGCCGGTAAGAGTGGCCAGCCGGCCCCATGACCGAGAGTTCGGACGGCCGATCCCCCGTGGCCGCAAGCCGTTTTCGCGGCAGCGATTGCATGGTTCGCGCGCGCCGCTTCCGCAGCGAATGTTCTAATCAACGAGCCAGCCAATACCCTGCTCCTCATTGACCGCTTCGGGACTGCGGCGCGGGTTGCCAACAATGAAGTGGATGCCTCCCTGCATCCTCAGCAGCACCGAGGTGCCCTTGGAGCGACCGCGCCGCAGCAGGTCATGAATGCAATCCACCCGCTCCATGGCGGGGAATTCATCCAGGACAAACCAATCCGACCCTGTAGGAGCCGACGTGAGGAGGCTCAAACTTCCCAGCGATCAGAGCCTACTTACGTCGGCTCCTACAAAGAATCGCCGGCGCAGAATCTCTTGGGTCAGCGCTTCGAGGAGCAGGGCGTTGATGGGCCAGATGCTGTCGCGCAACACCGGATCATTACCCAGCACCAGCACGCCGGGGGCGGCCAGGAACTTCTCGATGGTGAACTTTCGGGCCGAGGGGGCGGTGTTCCACAACGCGGCGACCGATTCGAATCGGACGATCTTCGTGCCCAGCGAGGAGAGCACGCCAAAGCGCGAAGCGCGATCCACCAGCCTTGGAAATCTGTTTCTCAGCCGTGAAGGCCCGTGGCGCAACCGTGAAGCCGCGTTCCGCTGCCTGGGAATCCCGTGGCGTAACCTTGAAGCGCCATCCGGCAGCCGTGGAATGCTGTCCCGGTTCCGTGAAGCCATGTCCGGCAATCGTGGAACGCTGTTTCGCAGCCTGGAAACCATGTTCGCCAGCCGTGAAGTCCTGTTGGCGTGCCGTGAAGGCTTATTTGGCAGCCTAGAAACCTTGTACCGCTGCCTAGAAGCCTTGTGTTTCTGCCTAGATGCCTCATTTGCAACAACTTGCGCGATTTCCACCGCCAAACGCCCCAAATCGCCCAAACCAACCCATCCACCGCCATTCCGGCGGCTTTTCCCGCCCCTGCCAGCGTAGCGGCGCGTCGGCAGACCGCCGCCAACTTCCCTTGCTCGGGCCAAGAATCCGGCGCTCTGCCGAGACGCCGCTACGGCTGCAAACCCCGCCCGCCATCCGCGCCACCCGCGCCATCCGTGGCCGCTCCACCCTCTCCTCCTCGGTCGAGGAGAGGGCAGGGTGAGGAGTCGCCAGCCCCTCGCCCGTCGGACCACTGCCATTTAGTTAAACCTGGTCAAACCAAGTCAAAACCAATTTTTGTGTCACCAATGCCTTTCGGCGGCGGGCCGGTGCCCGCTACGCTCCGCCTCACTTATCAATACCAAGAACTGACCCCTTTATGTTCCATCAAGTCACCAATGCCTTTCGGCGGTGGGGCGGGAACTATTATGGCCAGACGAATGTGCGCTTGACTCCGGTGTTGTCGCCAATGCCTTTCGGCGGAGCGAAGCCGAAACTCAAAAACTCAAAAAGTTTGGGAACGAGATCACCAGGTCACCAATGCCTTGCGGCAGGCGTCCGATGCCCGCATTGCGAAATGGAACGGCACCACCACCACCTAGTTGCCACCAATGCCTTTCGGCGGGGTCGGCTCTCGCTTGCGCTTGTGCCGCAAGGGGTTTGTAGGCGATTTCCGCGAACCTGCAAGATTTGTTATGGCACCGCCGCCGAAGAGTTCCAATAATCGTTGAAAACGCCAGCCAAGACAATCTTTCCCATGCGCCGCGAACCCTTCCACGCCGGCCCGGCACTGGGGGGGCCGTGGAGGCCCCCGGCGTAGGCGTCCCGGCCAATAAGCGCGAAGGGGGCGGACTACGCCGTAAAGGGGTCAGTCGCTCCCGGTTGCCGTAACTCCACCGCCCGTGCCCGATAGAACCGTTGCCCGTTGGTGCTGGCGGCGGGATGAGGTTCACTGAATAACTCTTTCGGGTCAAACCCCAGAACGTCAATCACATCTTGTGGAGTCTGTGCAAGCTCTTCGTCGTCCGGGCCGAAGTCGGTCAATTTAGCATCCTTCCGCCAATCAACTTGCTTGAGTTCGCTCATATAGGTTGTAACTGCTTAAACATAAACGGTTTTAGCTGCCAGGCAATTGTTCTTTTGGCGCTCTTCGGCTCAGGGAGAGTTGCTCTTGCGCCGCCGGGTTTTGGGGCGGGCGGTGGGGGCAAGCGGGGCGGTGAGTTGCTCGTACAGGGCGAAGAGGTGCTCCACCCGGGCGCGGTCGCTGGGGAAAGGGTCGCTGCGGTAGCACTTATCCACCGCCTTATCCAGCGCGGTGTGGGCGGCAGCTAGGGCGGGCGGCATGGCCAGCGGGTCGTATAAGTCGGCCAGCGTGGCGGCGGGGTAGGCGGCGCGGGCGTCGAGCACCCGCTGGGCGGCCTTCTCCACCGCCATACGCTGAACCGCCGTCGGCGTTATGGGCCAGGGGTAGTTGTTGTAAACGATCTTGTTGGAGTAGCGGAATCGGCTCTCCAATCTTCCGCAGACTTGCTTCATCCAAGCCATGTGCATTCCTGAAGACAAAACGCCAAAGTGGAATATTTCGGCATCAGCAACGGCGGTGCAACTGTCGCTGATAATTGTCTCCGGGCCGAAGTATCCAAACGGGATGTAGCGCCGGTTCTCTGAGGAGTGTCGCGGAATGACAATGTAAGGCCGCGTCGGCTGACGGATTTGGTCGAACAGCGTTGGCTTGTCCGCCATGCGCTTCGTGGAAGCCTTCGGGCTCTTCAAACGAAACTCACGAACGCCTTCAACGCGGGCGCGCAATCCGGGATTGTCGCGAACAAGTTGCGGCGGAGCACCAACAAGCCATAGAACCCAGCGTTCCTCGCCATTGAGGTATTGGTCGGCACTGAGCATAGGCTTGAGATACGGCGCGACGCCGGGGTTATCTCGGACGAAGTCCGCACGATCCTCTTGCTCTACGATAAGAAATCCGCCGTCGGCTGGCTTGTTCCCGTTCACGATTGGCGGAACATTGCAGATGGGTTTCCGCCGAATGGGCAAGGCGGAGTCAGAGCCTTCGATGAGATAGGGGCTGATGTTCGCGGCGGGAGAGATTGTCGGTGTTTCTGGGTCAGTGTCGTAATCGTAAATGCGCTTCTGCGGAACATCGAAGCATCCAAAGCCGATGACGACGACATGGACGTGTGCTTTTCCGCGCGCTTCACTCACCCACGCGAAAGTCCGGTGTGCGAAGTGGATCTTGATGCGGAAGCGGTTGAAAAGTTCCGTCCAGAGAATGCCGACCTGCTCGCCTTGTGAGATGGAGTTCGTGGACACAAAGCCGACTACGATGCGAGTTCCGTGGATGTATTCGGCGGCTTTGCGATACCACGCGGTCACGTAGTCGAGAAAGCCAGCGCCGTTCAATTCTCCCCACACGGCATCCATATCCATTTGCTGATCGGCGTTGAGCAAATGCTTCCCGACGAACGGCGGATTGCCGAGCACATAGCTGCACTCCGTCGGCGGCAGGATGGTGCGCCAGTCGGTGCGGAGGGCGTTGGCGACGTGGATGTGCGGGCTTTTGCGCAGCGGGATGCGACGGTAGAGCTGTGTGAAGGCTACGCTGAGCGCCATGTTCGCCTGGTGGTCGGTAAGCCAGAGGGCGACTTCGGCAATGCGGGCGGGGAATTCCTCCAGCTCAATCCCGAACATCTGATCCACGTCGAGGAGTGAGAGTTTGTTGACCTCGTCGAGAGTCATTTCTTGCTGGCCGCTGTGGAGGGCAAGGAGGATTTCCAGTTCCAAGGCGCGTAACTCACGGTAGGTGATAACCAAGAAGTTGCCGCAGCCGCAAGCGGGATCAAGGAAGCGCAAGGTGGCGATCTTTTTCTGGAGGGCGATAAGGCGCTCGCGTTGGCCGATCTTGGCTGCTTTGGCGCGGGTGAATTCGGCGCGGAGGTCATCGAGGAACAGGGAGCGGATGACTTTGAGGATGTTGCGCTCGGCGGTGTAGTGGGCACCGATCTGGCGGCGTTCCTTCTTATCCATTACCGCCTGAAAGAGACTGCCGAAGACGGCGGGAGAGATACGGGACCAATCGAAGGCGGCGCAGGCGAGGAGTTGCTCCCGCATGGCCGTGGTGAAGGCGGGAAGGGCCAGGCGCTCGCGGTAGAGATCGCCATTGATGTAGGCGAACTGGAGTAACTCCGGGTCGAGATTCTTCTGGCGGCGGTCTTCGGGGGTGTTGAGCACGGCGAAGAGTTGGCCGAGCTTCGGGCCAAGGTCGGAGCCATCGGCGGCGGTGTGGTCTTGGAGATAGAACTGTAAGGCGCGGCTGGGGAAGATGCCGTTGTCTTCGGCGAAGAGGCAGAAGAGCAGGCGGACAAGGAATTGCTTTAACTCATGGCCCGCGTGGCCGGTGGTGTCGGTGCCGTATTCGCCGGCCTCCAAGGCATCGTGCAAGGCGCACATAAGCCGGGTGGCGTCTTCGTTGGCGGGATCTTCGGGATCAAGCCGGTGCTGTTGGTAGCCCGCCATGAAGGCGAAGTGGCGGATGTGCTTATGGAAGTCAGCCAGGGGAAACTCGAAGGAAGGCGGCAGGCGCTGGAAGAGGGGCGCGTCGGGGTCTGGCCCCGGCTCCAGGTCGTGAATGGCAATCCGCTGGAAGTCGGAGACGATGAGGTAGCGGGGGACTTCGTGGCCGCGCCCACTGTCGGCGAGGGCTCGGATGTATTCCATGCCTTGGGCGTGCGCTTTGCCGAGGTCTTTGCCCGCGCCTTTGTGTTCGGCGAGCAGGGTGCGGGGCCAGAACAGATCAATGTAAGCCCAGTCACCGGAGAGCTTCTTCACCGGCTCCTCGTAGCTGGCGACGCAGCGGCGTTCTACGCCGAAGACGTTGAAGAAGTCATTCCAAAAGGACTGGCGTTCGGCGGACTCGCGGGTCTCGTCTTTCCACTTGTTGGAAAAGGCGATGGCGCGGTGCTTGATTTCATTCCACGAGAGAGGCATCGCGGCATAGCGTGGCACGGCGGTGGCAGAAAAAGCAAGGCGGACCTGGAGGCGGACAGCGCCGACACCAGCGTGAGTGGCCAAGTTCACTCTGACGCACCTCCTGGCCCGGCTCTGGGAACTGCGCGCGGCTCACGGGCTGACGCCGGAAGCCTTCGCGGAGCGTTCCGGCATTTCCTACAAGTATTACCAAGCTGTCGAGGCCGGTCGGAATCGGGAGTTGCGTCTGTCCACCTTGGAGTGGCTGGCCCACGCCTACGGGTTGGAAGTCTCTGGCAACTTCTGGCCCCGGCCCCGCCGGAGAGCAAGCTCATCGTCAAGCGCCTGCCGCCCCGCCGCCCTGCCCGGACGTGTTGAACGCCTGCCTGCCCTGCGCGAGATCACGTCCCCGGTTTTTGTTCGTAAAGGAGTCGGTTCTAAATGGCCCTTAGAGCCTGTTTGAGAATGCCTGCTGCGGTAGGGCAAGGCTCTTGCCGAGCCTTTTGGAACCAGCGCGCGGCGGCTGCCGTAGAGGCTCGGCAGGAGCCTCCCCTACCGCTGACGACTTTTCAAACAGGCTCTAAGGAATGACCGGATGCGCGCCGTTCAGTGCCAGCCCCGGAGGGGCGGAATGCATGTACCCCGCCAAGACATTTCGCCCCTCCGGGGCTGGGGAGATTTCTGGGCTGGACGTGGCTATCAACATGGCGCTCCTACGGAGCTGGCACTAAACGGCGCGCATCCGGTCATTCTTCAAGTCAACGGCAGTGGAGGGAAGGGGTGGGGGGGGGGCACGCCCATTCCACGTGCCTCTTCCCACCAAGGCCACGGGGCAGGAGTTCTGAGAGTGTGTTTGAAAAGTCGCCCAGCGGTGTAGGGCGAGGCTCCTGCCGAGCCGTTCGGTAACGTCGCACTGCCGCTGTCGTTGAGGCTCGGCAGAAGCCTCGCCCTACCACTGGGGGGACTTTTCAAACATGCTCTGAGACTCTTCTCTGTGTCTGCTCCGATCAGAAGCCAAGCCAACATCGGGGCCTACGGCCGTCCATCTTCGGGCGTGGGAATCGAGTTTGACCCGCTGGGAGTGGAGCTGATAACAGTTTGGTTTCTTGACGTTACACCCGATATTTTGCACGCTGCGCTGGTAAATGTTTCCACAAAGATTAGTATGCGACAGAACGGGCGAACTGTTGAAGACGGTCATACTGTGCAGAAAGCCTGGTGCCACAACCCGAAGATGAGCGCCAAACCTGCCCTTTTCTTCCACAAGTGGCCGGTCATCGCGCTAGTCTTTGTCTCCCTGCTTACTCTCTGCCTGGGGATCTCTCGCCAACCTTTGAACGCGGCCCCCGCCATCCTGCCTCAGCCGAAGGTGATCACCCTCGGAAACGGCAGCCTTTCCCTCCGGGCGGGGAGCCGCATCGTTGCCCAAGGGGCCGACCTAGAGCCCTTGGCCAAGGTGTTTGCGTCGGACATTGAACGGGTGCATCGGGTGACCTTGCCCACCGGGTCGGCACCAGCGGCGGCCGGAGACATTGCATTGAGGTTGGTGGCGGACAACCCCAAACTCAAGGGACCCGACGCCTACCGCATCTCCGTGGGCAAGACGGTAGCCATTGAGGGCGGAACTTACCAGGCCGTCGCCTTCGGGATGATGACGGTCTTACAGACGCTCGAAAGGGATGGGGATGGACTGAAGATCGCGCACATGACGGTCGAGGACGCCGCCGACCGCGCGTTTCGGGCGCTGCAAGTCTCCATCCGCGGAGGCTATCACTCACCTCAGTGGGTCAAGAAGGTCATCGAACTCATGCGGTTCTACAAGGTCCGGGTGCTCCAGTTACACACTACGGAGGCCTTATGGGTGGGGGCGGTCATGGACTCCAGCAATGGGGCAGATCCCCAGCTTCTCAAAGAGCATTCGGCCTGGAGCAAGCAGGAGATGGAGGACGTGATTGCCTATGCAAAAGAGCGAGGCGTGGGCCTCCTGCCGCACAATGAAATGAGGCCCAACGATCCGTTTTGGCCGGCCGCGCTAACTGTGGACTTCAACACGAACGATACGTTTGCCTGCTATGTGGACGAAGTTGACCACCAAGGCAAATACGAGATCAAGGGTGATCTGGCGGACGATCCGCGCTTCTGGAATTTTGTCAAGGTAGTGACCCAACGGTCCTACGATCAGTTCGCCAGGAGCTGGCCCGACGGCAAACTGCCTTACTACCACATCGGCCCGGTCTATGGAGAGGGCGGGTGCAACAGCCAAGAGGCCGTCAGGATGCTGGGCTTCCTGAAGGAAAAGAATCCCGACATCAAGATGATGTATTGGAACGGTCCCGGCGATGCGGACCCCGATCTCACCCCGCACCAGAAGAACATAGTTGTGGACTTTTACAGCGCCACTTGGGGCGGAACGCCGGAGGGATTGCTGGCGGCTGGTTACGAGCTTTGCAATGTGTCCTGGACGCCACTCTACGTGCTGTCCGGCAGTCGTAGCAAGGCCCAGAATCAGGGTAAGTGGATCTTTGACGAGTTTCACCTCAGCCGCTTTGGGGGCGAAGGAACCTTCGGCGAGCCTATCAAAGCCCGCGACTGCTCGCACTTACAGAACGGCATCATCGGCAGCATGTTGGCTACGTGGGATTTTGCCGACCCCTCTCAGAGCGAAGGGCACCTGGAGATGATTGTTCCATGTATTGCGTTCTTTGCCGAGCACATCTGGAATTTGCAGCCCTGGCCCTATCCCAAGGGCGCGTGGGAGAAGGCCGCCGCCGCGTTTGCGCAGGTCTCGCCGCTGGTCAATCACCTCATTCGCGAACGCCGTCCTTCCAGCCCGCCTGGGTGTGTGACTGCCACCCAGGGCGGCCTGCCTGCCGCCGTGGATGTTTGGTGTGCGGAGAGCGACAACTATCCCGAATACTACCAGGTCTATCGCGCGGACACGGCCGATTCAGCCAAAGCTCAGCCGATCTCGGGAAAGATCCCCGCCTCGTTCCTAACGCAATTCAACACCTTCCGCGACGACAAGGTCAATGCCGGGCATACGTACTTCTACTGGGTGCGCAGTATCAATCCGATAGGAGCATCGGAATTCGGCCAGCCCGCCAAAGGCTCGACAGGTGCAGGCGTGACGATTCCCATCGCATACGAGTCTTTCGACTATCCCGCCGGGACCGCGCTTGACACACTCCACGGTGGCACCGGTTTCAAAACGGCTTGGAAGGTTGAAGAATTCAATGCCCCGCTGCTCATCACGACCACCGGTCTAACTTACCCTGGCCTGAAGACCAGCGGGCGCGCGCTGCAGGTGGAGTCCACCGACGCGGACGAAACTAATCGCCGGCGGCCACCGCATGTCAAAGTCCAGCGCAACCTGGCCAGCCCGTATGGACAAGACGGCACGCAAATCTGGACGAGTTATCTCATTCGCGCTCAAAAGCCCGAAATCGGCGAGATCGCGGTGAACATCGGGCATGCCAATGTCGGCAAGGGTTGGGGTGACGGGCTCTCGGTCTACACCGCCTCCGGCGGCGGCAAAATGCTGGCCGACCAAACCTATCTCATTGTCGTGCGCTACACCTTCCACAGAGGCAACGACCTGATTCACATGTGGGTCAACCCTACGCCCGGCAAACAGCCTGGTGACACGGACGCCAACGTCATCACACGCAGCTTCGACAACCCCGAGTCCGACACGCTCTCGATCGGGATGCAACCGTACGGCTGCGGGAGCTATGTCATTGACGAAATCCGTATTGGCAGGGACTATGCCGGCGTGGTTCCGGTGCAGCCGTGAAGCTCGCGGAGCCAGGCTGAACATAGAAATGATTATTTGAAAGAAACATGAGAGCACTTATGAAGCGAGTTATCGTTCTGGCGGCGGCGTGCGTAGCGTCAGCGGCGGGTCTGGCCCGTGCCACCGACATCACCGGGAACCACGAGAATCCCAACGAAGAATTTGGCAAAGATGCCAGTTACAATCTGGTCGGCGACGCGACGTTCGGATGGCGGACCGGCATGGTGCCCGGCGACATCGACCTCAACGGCCATGCGTTCGTGATGGAAACCGGCGGGGGCAACCACACAGTCTTCAGTGGCGCAATCACAGGTCAAGGTTCGTTCGAGTGGCGCGGTGGCGGCGTGCCCCAGGTGGCACCCTCGGTCCTGAGTGGAGACAAGCCCAACACCTTCCGAGGCACCTTCACGCTGACCCGAGGCGTGCTCGACTTGGATAAGCCCGCCGGCTTGGACGCCATCCCCGGCGACCTGATCATCGGCACCAAGGAAAGCGCGATGGTTCAACTCAACAAGTCTCACCAGATCAATGACGCCGCGAGCGTCACGTTGAGCGGCACTGGCGTAAGTGGGCTGGAACTCCGCGGCCACGACGAGAAATTCGCTTCACTGACGATAGGCTCTCACTCTGTGATAGACATGGGTGACAAACCCGCGATGCTAACCATAGGCGATTGCAGCGCCTGTCCGTGGGAGCTCACCAAGACCATGACGATTCTCAGCTACAAACCTGGCAAGGACAAACTGACCTTTGGCAAGGACGGCAAAGGTCTCAGCAAGGAACAGATTGCCCGCATCGGGTTCGACAAGCCTGCGGGCCTGCCCGCGGGTCTGTATGCCGCCCAGATGACGCGCGACGGACAGTTGGTCCCGGACGTGCTGGTCAGGGCCATCAACCCGCCGTTCGACGTCTCGCCCAAGGCCGAGGTTACACGCGCCAAACTCTACAAGGTGCCAGGTCTGGCCAGCCTCACGGGCAAAGGAAGCCCCCTTAAGGACGGTCTGACGATCGACTTCTTCGGGGACTCCATTACCTGGCAGGACGGCTTCATTGGAGTGATCAATCAGGCGATCAAGACGGGCGAAGGCACCCAGAGCAGGAGTGTCAAACTGGTCAACCGCGGGATCAATGGCGGCGGTGTGTTACAGGTCCGTGACGGGGTAACCAACAGTGCCTTTCCCGGTAACAGTGCCCAGAAGCCTTTCGCCGAAATGATCAGCGCGGACAAGGCGGATGTGGTCGTGGTGTTCATCGGCATCAACGACGTCTGGTGGCGGAACACCACCCCGGAGGTCTTCGAGAAAGCCCTGAGCGACCTCATCGCATCCGCGAAGGCTAACAAGACCGTACCGGTGCTGGCCACAATGACCGTGCATGGCGAGTTGTCCGACGGGAACAACGGCGACGATCCCAAGATCGAGGCGTATTCCGAAGTCACGCGCAAGGTGACGCAAGCCACCGGCACCACCCTGGTAGATCTCCGCAAGGCCTATGTCGCTTACCTCCAGAATCACAATGCCCAACTCCGCGTGGACGGGACGCTCTACATCAAGACATCGGGCTTCCTCACCTATGATGGTGTTCACCCTACCGGCCCAGGTAACATTTTGCTCGCCAACCTGATCGGCGATGGTATCTTCAGAGCCTTGGGGAAGCAGTAATAGCAACCGCCCAGGCGCTTATGGGTTTAGTCCCGCCCGAAACCTGAACTGAAAACTAAACCGAAAATATGATCGAATGAACATGACCAGGCTTCCTCTCGCCCCGGCCAACCGGTCAGTTCCGCAGTTGCGGTCCCAACGGCAAATTTGTGGCAGTAATAGGCAAGGAGGTTTGCGCTGGTTACTGCCGTACGCGTTGCTAACGAGTCTGGCCTCTTGGGCCGCAGCCGGCGGTGACCCGGCAGATACCCATCCCGGCCTCAACCTCATTCCCTGGCCCAAGGCGATTGAGGTGAAACAAGGACAGATGAAACTCACCACCGCCAGCCGCATTGTCGTCGGCGACGACAAACTTAGGGTGATCGCCGACATCCTCTCTGATGAGATCAACTTGCTGACGGGACTGAATCTCACCGTTGCCGCCGACCCGCCCCGCGCCAGCGACATCGTCCTCAAGATAAACCAGGCCATCAAGGCCGACGAGCAAATCCTGGTGGCACGCCCGCCGGTACTGGTTCGCACTACCGACGGCGCGCACACTGTCACCATCGGTGATCAGGCCGTGGTGGAAGGCTTCGACTACCGCGCGGTGGCCGAGGGGAGCACGACCCTGCTGCAGGCGATCAGTCAGTCGGGCGGCCAGGTGGCGTTGCCCAAGCTCGCCATCAAGGATTGGCCCCACGCGGATTACTGCGCGATGATGGTTGACTGTGGCCGACAGTATCAGCCCACGGAGTGGCTCAAGAAGATGGTCGAGACCTGCCGCGTGTATAAAGTGCGCTATCTGCACCTGCACCTGACCGACGACCAGGGATGGTGCTTCCCGTCCACCCAGTATCCGCAACTGGGATCCAAGAACCATGGCACCCATGGCGGCTTGGCTCCGAAGGTGTACACGATGGAGGAACTTAAGAGCCTCGTCGCCTATGCCGACGCGCGCGGCATTGCGATCGTGCCGGAGCTGGAAGTGCCCGGCCACAGCGGGGCCGCCCTGCGCTCGCTGCCCGAGATTTTTGATGCCCTCAATCCCGAAACCAAACAGCCTGTCGGCATGGGCTGTATGAACATGGCCAGCGAGGAAATCTACCCTGGCTTGGACGCGATCATCGGTGAAATATGCGATGTGTTCAAATCGTCCCCCTACTTCCACATTGGCAGCGACGAAGTGTCTATGGGCCGGGTCTCGCTTCACAGCGGATACCAGGCCTTCATGGATAAACATGGCCTCAAGAACGATGGCGAACTGGCCAACTACTTCATCGCCCGCGTCAACGAGATGGTCAAGAAGCGCGGCAAGAAGGCCATTAAGTGGGAAGGCCTGGCCGACACGGCGGCCAAAGACATCATCGTCATGACGTGGGTCGGAAACAATAACACAGCCAGCCAACTCATTCCCCTGGGCTATGCCACCATTACCTGTCCGTGGAACTTGGGCGTTCCTTGGGAACAGTGGAGCATGTATGTCTGCAACGGCAGCACGCTTAGGAAGGGCGACGCGGTTATTGGTGCCACGTTAGTGGCTTGGGAGCAATCGGTCGAAGTGTTAGCTGGCATGGTCCGCAACGTCGCCGCCCGCCAGGAACGCACCTGGGGCCCCGACAATACCGTGACCGAACAGGGTTTCGCCGCGCGCTTCCAGGCACAGGACGCGGCCGTTGGCAAGCTCATCGGTCTGCCTCCCAAAGCCCGGCTGGACGCCGCTTTCACCGCCTCCGCCGGCACACGCGACATGCTTCAGCCCGTGTTCGCCTTAGACGGGAATGACGCCACTTTCTACAAGTCCGCCGCGGCCCCCCAGGCCGGCGATCATCTTACCATCCAACTCGCCAAGCCTGCGCTCGTGTACGCCATCGAAGTCCTAACCGGCATCAACGGCAAGGGCTTGCTGGAGGGCGCGGAACTGCAGGTCTCGGCTGACGGAGCCAAGTATGTCGCCGTTGCCAAGCTGGCCAAGGGTACCGCCCAGGCCGTTCTAAGCGATAACAATGTCAAGGCCGTGCGCCTGTGGTGCGGTTTGCCACAGGCCGAGCCGATGGTTGTCCGCGAAATCAAGCTCCGGCTGATGGTCGAGCTTGCCGGCGTTGTTGCCGAACCGGCCAAGACTCTGGGCGAAGACAACATTGGGGTGCTCAAAGGTGATACGGCCTTTCAGTGGGCGCCCCCGGCCGGGCCGAATGCCGTGATTAACAAGGGATTTACGCTCACTTTCGACAGCGGCGGCGGCAATGCGATGGGCTATAACGGTCCCATCTCTGGCACCGGCAAGGTGCAGGTCTTCATGGGCGGGGCCGACGGCAACTTCCGTAACTCTCCGATGATTCTCGGCGGCAAGGAGCCTAACACGATGCAGGGCACCTGGTTGGTCAAGTCCGGCCGGTTGACTCTCGCCAAGGACGCGGGGGTGGACGCCGTAGGCGGCACAGTCATCGTTGGGGGCCAGGGCGACAACGACTGCCTTTATTGGGCCAACAGTGACCAGCTCAACAACGCGGCCGTTGTGGAACTGCTCGACTCGCCCAAGGGCGGAGCGACCCTCAACCTCAATGGCTGCAATGATAATTTCGCCAGCCTCAAGATGGCTCCGCACACCAAGATTGTGACCGACGATCAGAAGGCTGGCGGTATCCTGACCGTCGGCACCCTGGCGATCGACGGCAAGAGCTTGCCCAAGGGCGTGTACACCTCGGCTAACACCTGGATTGTAGGCAGCGGTTTCGTAGTGGTGGGCAATGTGAAGTATGTCAACGCCGCCGGAGTGATCACCAATGCCAATACGGTTATCGGCGAAAACAACATCGCAGTACTGACTGCGGCGACGACCTTCGGCCCGGCCACCGGCGACTGCGCCATCCCGGTAATGACGGGCGAGTTTGGCCTGACTTTCTGTGCGCCAGGCGACAAACCCACCTCGTACAGCGGCTTCATCACGGGCAACGGTGCCGTGACATTCGATGCTGCCGCGGGCGGACAGGCCCCCTCTAGGCAGCCCCTGGAGATCACTGGCCCCTCGACCAGTTCCTACAAAGGCCACACCGTTCTATCCCGCGGCGTGCTGAAACTCAACAAGCCTGCGGGCGTCATTGCCATCCCCGGCAACTTATTTGTGGGCGGCAGCGACATCGCCAACGCCGGCGATGCCGTCATATTGGCTGGCGACGGACAAATCGCGCCCTTCGCCACTGTCACGCTGGATGGCAAGGCCCAGCCGTGCTTTCTGGACCTCGCGGGGCACAAGGCCGCACTGGCCAAGGTAATGGTTGACGGCCAGGCCAAAATCCGCACCGGCAGCGGCGGACACCTAGCCGTAAAGCAACTCATCGTCTATGGCAAGAAGATCGCCACCGGCAGCCACAAGGCCCCGCAGCCTTGGTTGGAGGGCAGCGGCAGCGTGACCATTGATCCGCGCGTGAACGTCAAGGGACGCTACGGTGACCCCACTGGTCAGATCGGTTCGGGTAACATTGGCAATATGACCGGCGACACCGAATTCTGGGTCGGTGTGGGAACCTGCGACATTGACCTGGTTAGCAACGGCCACACCATCACCTTCGACAGCGGCGACGGCAACCCGCTGTGCTACTTGGGAACGATTTCTGGCACGGGCGATGTGGTGCTGCTGATGGGCCCGTCGTACACCGGCTACAAGGACGCCCCGTTACGATTGGCCGGCGACAATCCCAACACGACCACTGGCAAGTTCCTCGCCCGCAAGGGGCGCGTGCAGTTGGAGAAGCCCGACGGCGTGGATGCCATCAGCGGCGATGTGGTTGTGGGCGGCCAAGGTTTCAACGACTGCCTGCATTGGATTCACAGCAACCAGATCAAGGACACCGCCACCATCACGCTGATCAACGCTGGAAACAACGGCGCGGCCTACCTAAGTCTCAACGGCTGCAGCGAGACCGTGGCCGCGCTGGTGATGGCAGGCAACACCACTATCAAGACCGATAGCGCCGAGGGCCACAGCGGTGTGTTGACCGTCAAGGCCCTCAGCGTGAACAACGTCAAGAAACCCGCCGGTACCTACACCGCCGCTGCGGAAAAGTGGATTAATGGGAAGGGCAAGGTCGTCGTCGCGCCGTGAGACAACTCGCCAAGAATTCAATCGCGTGCAGGATGTGATTCAATGAGTCAAGACAGGTAACAATAACCAACGGAAATATAATGAACAGAACTGTAATGATAACGACAATCGGAATGCGTGCGGCAGCGGGACCGGCCCGCGCCGTCTTGAATGGATCCATCATGGCGATATTCCGCCGCATCCTGCTGCTCTTACTAACCTTGGTCGTATCTCATCTGGGGGCCGCAGATGTTACCCCCTTGAAACCTGGCGGACGGTTCGACTACTCCCAATACGCCTTTCAGCCTAAGTCCTGGGAAGAACGAGGCCTGAGCCTGCAACTGACGCCTTGGACGGGCGCGAATGTTATTTTCCTGACCACGGACGACACTCTAGATCCGAGCTTGATGGGGATCTGGGTTTCCCGCCTCGACGCCGGCTGGCAATTGTATGCCGACCTGACCGGCCGGATGCCAAGTCCCCTGCGACAATTCGAGGGCAAAGTCACCATCGCGGCCGTCCCTCGATACGAGCTGACCTGTGGGGCGGGTTGTGGCTATGTCGGGGCCACGGGGATTGAACTGGCGATGTTCTACGACCACAATTATCCCGAACTCAAAACCCACCCCCAAGCCATGCCGCATTACGTGTTTTACGAAATGGGACGGAACTTTTACACCTTCGGCGACCGCCATTCGTGCTATATCACCGGGGTTGCAGTGTTTATGCGCTATGTCTGCATGGACACGCTGAAATACGAAGATACGGATGCACAAACACGGAAGGTGATCGAGGGAGTGGAGCCACTGTTTTCCACGAGCGGGCTGACCTTCCTCGATCTGTTTACCATGAGCACTGGGGTGGGAGAAAAGGTGAGCCGCATCAAGGATCGGAGCGGGCAGGTAATCGAACCGTCCGACCAGCCGGTGCGTTACGCCTCCGCCATGCTGCGGCTACGTCGCGAGAATGGCGGAGATGCCTGGGTAAAGCGGTTCTTCCACGAGTTAGCCGCTTGTCCCACCTCCAACCCCGGCACCAAGGAGGGGGCGTTGCACCAGTGCTGGTATTGGTTGTTGTGCGCCAGTGTGGCGGCGCAAAAGGATCTTAGCCAGGTGTTTGCCGGAGAGTGGAAGCTGCCGATTGCCAAGGAGACTCGCGCGGCCTTGGGCAGGATTGACTGGAATAAGAGAGAACTGACGGTGAAGGAGGTGGCGGACACTGTGACTTTAGTGTGGCAAGCCTTGGACACTGCTCCGGAGACTACCCTGACGGAAGGAAGTCCGCAGTTGGTTCCGTGGCCCAGAAGACTGACACTGGGCCAAGGATCACTTACCTT
This sequence comes from uncultured Verrucomicrobiota bacterium, assembly GCA_903847485.1. GTDB lineage: Bacteria > Verrucomicrobiota > Verrucomicrobiia > Limisphaerales > JAJXZI01 > CAINDV01. The sequence continues at coordinate 9,047 of CAINDV010001020.1, read as the reverse complement.
GACCAAAGGCAGCCGCATTCTTGCCACCAGCACAGAACTGGCACCGCTGGCAAAAGTTCTCGCCGACGACATCTTTCTTACCACCGGCGTCCGACTGGCCACTGGCTCAGGCAAAGGTGAGCCGGGCGATTTAGTGCTCCAACTCGATCCAGACGTGAAGGGCGAGGCCTACACTTTGGAAGTGAAGGATTTGGCTACCGTGAAAGGAGGTAGCTACCAGAGTGTCGCTTCGGGCACGGTGACACTGTTGCAAGCGTTACGCGTCGCGAACGACATACTGACCGTGCCCCTGGTGAACATTGCGGATGAGCCGGCGTATCCGTTTCGCGGGGCGCTGATTGACCTTGCCCGCAAGTATCATTCGCCGGGCGGCATCAAGCAGGTGATTGAGTTGTGCCGCCTGTACAAGATTCGTTACCTTCACCTTCATCTAACGGACGACCAGTTATTCATGTTTCCGTCCACGAAGTTTCCGCACCTCGGCAAGAGCAACCAGGAGTTCGCCCGCTTCGAACCGGCATCTAAGTCGCACATCACGCCCTATACTCTTGGTGAGATGAAAGCGCTGGAGCGGTTCGCGCAGGAACGCGGCGTCTATCTCGTGCCGGAGATAGACCTGCCCGGCCATTCCGGCCGACTTATCGCCGATGCCCAGGACATCTTCGGACTTCCCGGCAACGGCTCGACGGTCAACATCGCCAGTCCCAAGACCCTCGCAGCACTCACCGTACTGATGAACGAGGTGATGGATGTCTTCCAAAGCACTCCCTACATCCACTTAGGCGCGGACGAAGTGGGCCTCGGCGGGCTGGATCAGACGGCGGAATACAAGGAGGCTCAGGCGAAGTTCGGCATCAAGAGCGTCCACGATCTCTATTGCAAATTCATCGTTGATCTGCACGCGGTCGTCGCGAAACGCGGCAAGAAGACCATCGTCTGGGAAGAAGCCTGGAATACCGGCGGCGCCTATCCGCTTCCGAAGGACGCGCTGGTCATGGTGTGGTCGCAGGGCCGTAACCCGAACGATATCGTGAAGAGCGGCTATGCGGTCGCCAATGCCACCTGGACACCCCTCTACATCGTGCGCGACAACAAGAAGTCGCTGGAGTTCCTGTTCGACTGGGCGCTGCCGAAATTCGGCCGGGAAGGTGCCACCGATTACACCACCCTTACTGACTCCGCGAAGCTGATGGGCACGCAGCTTTGTTCGTGGGAAAACCCTGAGAACATCGAGATTCAGAGTCTGCGGGACCGGCTCGCGCTGGTGGCCGAACGCGCCTGGAATCCGCAGGCTGGCGGCACCTTAGCCGAGTTCAAAGCGCGGCTCGCGCACACGGATGCCCTGCTCGAGAAGCTCGTGCATACCGTCACTATTCAGGCGCAGAGCAAGTTTGTCGGCGACGAGAACACCTTCACCGAACCGCTCACCTTGACACTCCGTCCTAATCGTCCAGGGCTGACGTTAAAATATACTCTCGACAACAGCCTGCCCAACGAACATTGGCAGACTTATGTCGGGGCCATCACCGTGGACAAAACGGTGTATTTGCGCGCCGGACTTTTTGATAGCCAAGGTGGACAGCAAGGCTATCTCGTGGGCAGTTGGTTTCGCAGCAAGATTCCCTCGCGGCCTAACCTTGCCACGGGCAAGCCAGTTACTGTCGGGCCATCACCGGATCCAACGAACGGCCAAGCTCCCAAGGTCGCCGTGGACGGCCAAGCCGACAATGCGGAGAGTTACTGGGACGGAGGCCCCGCGCCGCAGTGGCTACAGGTGGATTTGGAAAAGGTCCAACCAATCAATTTCATCAACGTTATCACTTACTGGGACGGCGGTCGTTACTACCAATGGAACGCCGAGGTCTCTGTGGACGGCCAGCACTGGAACAAGGTGCTGGATTTTTCCGAAAATCAAATTCGCGCGACGGCCAATGGTTACTCCGGGAAGTTTCCAAAGACAGACGCCCGCTACGTCCGCATTAACCTGCTCAAGAACAGCGCCAATCCTTCCGTCCACATCGTCGAACTCATCGTGGACGAGACTAAGTAGCAACAGACCACCGCAAGAGCATTTACCCTTTAGTCATTGCCCGCATGACATCGAAACTCACGCCGCGCCCCATCCCGCTGTTTCTCGGAATTGATGCTGGTGCGACTAAGAGCGTGGCTATTCTCGCTGATGCCAACGGCCAGTGCCGGCAGCGGATAGAAGAGAATGCCCCGGCTAACCTACGGCTGCTGAGTGAAGCTCAATTGCTCGGTCTGCTACAGAACATTGCTCGTCAGACGCCGCTCCCGACAGCGCTCGGTATTGGCATGGCGGGGGCGCTGGACGAGAAAGACCGGGAGCGTATTCGGGCTGCGGCGACCCACATCTGGCCAGCGGTCCCGTGCTGGGCGGGCAACGATCTGGAGACGGCCCTCGCGGCCGCGAGCGACAAGTCGAGCGCCGCCAAGATAGTGCGCGTCATTGTCATCAGTGGCACCGGGGCCTCGTGCTACGGACAAAGCGCGCAGGGCGGGAAAGTGCTGACTGGCGGCTGGGGACACCTACTCGGTGACCGGGGCAGCGGCTATGACATCGCTCTGCGCACGCTGCAGGCCGTTTTTCGGACGTTTGATGAAACCGGCACTTGGCCCGCACTGGGCCAGCGATGCCTCCGCGTGCTGGAGTTAGAATCGCCGAACCAACTTATTGCCTGGGCCAGCGAGGCGGATAAAGCCGCGCTGGCCGCTCTGACCGTCGAGCTATTTGCGGCTGCGGCGGAGCGCGACAGAATTGCGCTGGAAATTCTGGCTGAGTCCGTAGAGATGATTTCGCATAACGCCATCGCCTGCGCGCGCCGCCTATCGCAGAAGGGCCGCCCAGTTGAGTTTGTGCTCACCGGCAGTGTCCTCCAGAAGCAACCCGGCTTCGCTCGCCAGGTGGGGAACCGGCTTAGGGCCGACTGGCCCGGGGCGGTGGTGAAATTGCTGGCCCGCGAGGGTGCCTGGGGAGCGGTGCAACTGGCGCAGCAACAGAGTGAAGCGCCCTCTTATCAGTCAGCGAAACAACCTTGTGCTGTTCCTGAATGCGAGGTGACGCCGCGTCCAACTGCGGCGGCCGATTTGATTCCCCAGTCTAGGGGTCTCTCGCCCACGGAGCAGCGCCATCCGCTCTCGCGCAAGCTAGATCAGATGTCAGTCGCTGCGGCCATCCGCCTCATGCTCAGTGAGGATGCCACCATTCCGGCGGTGCTCCTGCGCGAGCAAAAGAAAATCAGTCAGGCGGTTCTACTCACGGTTCGTGCCTTTCGTAGCGGCGGCCGACTGTTCTATGTCGGGGCCGGGACGAGCGGTCGTCTGGGAGCACTGGATGCCTATGAATGCCCGCCCACGTTCAGTGTCTCGCCGGAGATGACTCAAGCCATTGTGGCCGGGGGCGATCAGGCTTGGCACGGCGCGCAGGAGGATGCGGAAGACGACGTCGCCGACGGCGCACAGGCCCTGCGCCGCCGCGGTGTTTGCCGGAAAGATGTGGTGGTGGGCATCGCCGCCAGTGGACGCACTCCGTTCGTCTGGGGCGCGCTGCACGCGGCGCGCGAGTTAGGTGCCACCACGATTCTTATCTGCTTCAATCCCAACCTTGTGTTCAAACGCGGAACCCGGCCAACACTCGTCATCGCGCCGGCCATAGGACCGGAGATACTAACCGGTTCCACCCGACTGAAGGCGGGCACCGCCACGAAACTCCTGCTCAATATCTTGACGACCTTGTCTATGGTGCAGTTGGGAAAGGTGGTCGAAAACCTGATGGTGGAGGTGCGGCCCACGAATGCCAAGTTGTGCGACCGCGCCATTCGTATCGTGCAGGAATTGACCGGTGTGGCACGCCAGCTTGCGGAGGGTGCGTTGCAGCGAAATGATTGGTCCGTCAAGAAAGCCCTTCACGGTCTGACGAAAAGCACGAAAACACCGAGGCGTTAGTTCCCCTATGCTGAACTCCCGCCCGTCCCCGCAGACCATCCGCCGGTCAACCGCGAGCCTCCCTTGAACAGACTTACGATCCATTGCCCTGGCTGGCGGAACTGTAGGCTAACCTCCGGGTCAGCTCACTATCTGGACATCCCTCCCTGCTGTTCGGATACTTGTCCAAGTGTTCGGAAGGGCAACAAAATCGCCGGTTCCCCGACTTGGCGCTTGCCGCTTCCAGCCGGTGCGATGAAACTATTGCCATGAACGAAATCGTCGCGCCACTGAGTGCCACACCCTCTGCCGTTGAACGTTTCCTCGCGCAACTCGCCGCCAGTTGCGCAGATGATTCGCTGGTCCGGGTCACGCTTTCCAGCCCGGTCGCGCCCGCCACCGGCGAACTGGCCAGCGTCGGCAAAATCCTAATCCGCCTGATTGATCTCAAAGCTGTGCCGCACCTCTCGCTCACGTTCCGGCAGCCTCAGCGCGATGTGACGCGTAATCTGCCGCTGACCGAGGGGCTGGCCTGGGTGCGGGCGCAACTCGGCGTCACTTTCCGCAACGCCCACCTAGCCACTACCCGGCGGGACTGGCAATTGGGAATCCCCGCTCGCGGTGAGGTCCACCTCGTTACTCACCGCCCGGGGACCAAGACTGCCCCACCGCGTTCGCACGACGAGGCGAAGCATTCCTTCCTCGACGCCTCCGCCCGCGACTGGCTGGAAGGCCTGGGCATCGCCGACGTCAGTGGCAGGATCCGTCCCGCGATGGCAGACAAGCATCACCAGATCAGTCGTTACTTAGAAATTCTCGCGCACCTCGCCGCCGATTGCGGCTGGGCCGGCGCTCCGGCGGTCGCAGACGCGCCGCTCCTCACTGTCGCCGACATGGGTTGTGGCAAAGGTTATCTGACCTTCGGCGCGTGGCACTTGTTCCACCGCGTGTGGCAGCGACCAGTCTGCGTCCTTGGAGTAGAGACGCGCCCGGAACTGACCGCCGGAGCCAACTCCGTGGCGGTACGCATCGGCGCGGCGGGCTTGACCTTTGTGACTGGCGATATTGCTTCCGCCGAGCTGCCGCTGCTGGACGCTCTCATCGCTTTGCACGCCTGCAACACCGCCACCGACGACGCCCTCCGGCGCGGCGTCGAGGCGCGGGCGCGCTTGCTGGTGGTGGCTCCGTGTTGTCACCAGGAAGTGCGGCCGCAACTCGGCCAACCGCAACCGCTGGCTGAGGTCTTGCGCCACGGCCTCATGGCGGAGCGCATGGCGGAATGGGCGACCGATGGCTTGCGGGCGCTGTTCCTGGAATGGGCCGGCTACCGGGTGAAGTTGATTGAGTTCGTCGCCTCCGAGCACACGCCCAAAAATCTCATGCTGGCGGCGGTGAAAGTCGGTGAACCTTTCCGCGACACTGCGGCCCGGGAGCGCATTCTGCGCTTCAAAGACTTCTTCGGCATCCACCGGCACTCGTTGGACCCGCTGCTGGCACCGCTTCCCAAGACGCCAGAGTAGGCGCTTGCCAAGACACTGTCGGTGACGCAATCATTCGCCGCCCTTTGACCGCAACACCTAGTTATTTCAATGAGCACCGAACCCATCGTAGAACGTCAGCGCATGGATGTGGACATCGTCTGCGTCGGCTTCGGGCCGGCGACGGCAGGCTTCCTCGCCACGCTGTCCCAGCAACTCGTCAATCCCGACGGCACCCCCGCCGTCGAAAGCGCCGTCATGCCCGGCCTGCCACCGCAAGTGCTCTGTTACGAGCGCGCCGATGACATCGGCTTCGGCGTCTCCGGCGTCGTCACCAAAGCCCGCGGCTTGCGCGCCACTTTCCCCGACCTTGACCACGCCGGCATTCCCATGTCCGCGCCCGTCGGTGAGGAGAAGGTGCTCTATCTGCTCGACCCGGTGGGTGCCAGCCGCCGTTCGATGGCCCTCGGCGCGGCGGATGAAATGGTCAAGCTGCTGCAATGGGCGCTGCCCTGCTCGCAAAGTGCGGTCGAGTTACCTTGGACCCCGGGTTTCCTCCATAAGACCGGCGGACTGGTGTTTTCTATGGGGCAGTTCATGCAATGGGTCGGCGCGCAAGTGCAAGGCACCGGCACCGTGCAAATCTGGCCCGGCACGCCGGTGTCGGAAGTGTTGATCGAGGAAGTGGCACAGGCATCTTGCCTGTGTGTTACAGAAACAACGCACAGGCAAGATGCCTGTGCCACTAATGGCCGAAAGGTCGTCGGCGTCCGCCTGCTCGATCAAGGCGTGGACAAACAAGGCCGCCCCGGCGACGGTTTCACGCCCGGCATGGACATCCGCGCTGCCCTCACGGTTATCGGGGATGGCCCCGTCGGTGCCATCGGCCAGCAATTGGACGCCCACTTCGGTATGCCCGAAGGCCATCACACCCGCGATTGGGCCATCGGCATGAAGTTCGTGGTGGACTTGCCCGCAGACACGACTCTCAAGCCGGGCACAGTGCTGCACACCTTTGGCTATCCCGAACCAGAGATATTCGGCTTCCTCTACGTCCACCCCGATCGTGTCGCGTCGCTCGGCATCTTTGTGCCGTCGTGGTTCGACAACCCCGCGCGCACCGCCTATCGCTATCTCCAACACTGGATGCTTCATCCCTACCTCTGGCAATATCTCCAGGGCGGCAAGCTCCGCTCCTGGGGTGCCAAGACCCTCGGCGAATCCGGCCGCCGCGGCGAACCGCATCTTACCGGCGACGGTTACGCCCGCATCGGCGAATGTAGCGGCAGCACCAACGTCCTCACCGGCTCTGGCGTGGACGAAGCCTGGACCACCGGCGCTCAATTGGCCCAAGCCGTCCTGGAATTGCTCAAAGCGAAGAAACCTTTCACCAAGCAAAATCTCGACGAAACCTACGTGCAACTCCGTCGCGCCAGTTGGGTCGAAGCCGAAGCCATTGCCGCCGAGAAATCACGCGATGGCTTCCAACACGGCGTCGTCCGCGGCATGATCGGCATGGCACTGGCGGGCCTGACAGACGGCCGTCTCAACCTAAGCAGTGAGCCAGTGCCGCCTTGGCAGCGCATTCCGAGTCTCGAAGACTACTACCGCGACCGCATATCACCCGACGAGATCGCCCGCCTCCGCGAGGAATGTCGCGCCAAGAGCGTCTCACTCCACGGTGCCCTGATGGACAAGGTCGGCTGGCCGGCGATTCCCTATGATGGACAGTTACTCGTCTCCCATCAAGACGCCTTGCTCATGGGCGGTAAGGTCCAGGCACCGCCGGGCTATGCGGACCATGTCGTCTTTCTCCACCCGGAGTTATGCAAACAGTGCGGCACCAAGGTTTGCATCGAGGCTTGTAGCGGACAAGCCATAACTCCCGGCGAAGGCCCCGTGCCGGCCTTCGACCGCGAGAAATGCGTCCATTGCGGTGCCTGTCTTTGGAATTGTGCTACCGCCATCCCCGGCGAACCTGACCGCATGAACATCGCCTTCCGCGCCGGCACCGGCGGATTGCACTCGGCGGAGAATTGAGTTTCAAATTGACTGCCAGGCTGGCCGAAGACAATTTGTCCCCATGCGAATCATCGCCGAAGGCACCATCCGCCAGTGGGCCAACGACCATGCGCGAGCGGCTTCCTCTATGCGCCAATGGGTCAAAGTAGTGCGCCCCGTCCGTTGGGGTTCCTTCGCGGACATGCGCCAAACCTTTCCGTCCGCTGACCTAGCCACGGTAAGAAGCGCGCGTAAAGTGGCGGTGTTCAACGTGGGCGGCAATGAGTTTCGTCTGCTATGTGCCGTCCATTTCAATACGGGAATGGTCTTTGCCCTGCGATTTCTTACCCATGCCGAATACAGCCAAGACACCTGGAAGAATGAATTATGAAAACAACCATTCGCACCGACGCCGGCCCCAAATCCTTCGTGACTTTGCCGAAGGATTACACAGGGCTTTGCCAGCACTATGTCCCACGCCCGCTCCATGACGATTCGGACTACGCTGCCGCCTGTAATGCCATTGAATCCCTTCTAGGCTTCGAGGATCGCCTCAATCCCGACCAAACAGACTATTTGGAAGCGGTCAGCTCCTTCATTGAAGCCTACGACCGAAAGCAGGTAAAGTGGCCCCAAAGCACACCGCTGGACACCCTCAAGTTCTTACTCGAACAACATGAACTATCCGCCGCCGATCTTTCGCGGATATTGGGCAGCGACCGTTCGCTCGGCCCAAAACTTCTGCGCGGAGAGCGCCGCCTGACAGTGGATCACATTCGCACCTTGGCCCGACGTTTCAATGTTGAACCAGGAGTTTTGCTTTGAGTTCTATTGTCAATTCACTATGCCGGCCTTCGCCCGCTAGAAATGCGTCCACTGCGGCACCTGTCTTTGGAATTGTGCCACCGCCATCCCCGGCGAACCCGACCGCATGAACACTGCCCTCCGCCGCACCAAAGCATCGAATAACACTGGAAACTTCTCTCTCAACTAAATGCCCACGCCAACTAACACCTCCGGCCTGCGCGACAACCATACCAGAGGAACGGTCGCCGACTTCCTCCGGGCGAAAACGCAGAACGGATCGAAGCTTTCCATCGTCTCGGCCTACTTCACCATCTATGCCTATGACGCGCTCAAGGTGGAATTAGACTGCATCGAACACCTCGACTTTCTCTTCGGCGAGCCGTCCTTCGTCAACCGGCTCGACCCGAGTAAAACTGAGAAGAAGGCCTTCATCATTGATTCCGACGGCTTGGAACTTGCCAATAAGCTTCAGCAGAAGCGCGTCGCCAGGGAATGCGCTGACTGGATCGAGCGCAAGGCGGACATCAAAACCATCAAGCAATCCAACCTCCTTCACGGAAAGATGTATCACGTCGCCACCGCTGGGGTGGAAGACGCCATCCTTGGCAGTTCCAACTTCACCGTGCGCGGCCTCGGCCTCGGCAATGCTGGCAACAACATTGAGCTAAACCTCATCGTGGACGGCAACCGTGATCGCCAGGAACTCAAGCAGTGGTTTGACGCCTATGCCGGGAACGGCATAGGTAGCAGTATGCCGGGTGCCGGAATATGCCGGGTGGAACGGTTCGTTAGCGTTGGCGACCTTGCTGGCACTGG
>CAINDV010001019.1 GCA_903847485.1 uncultured Verrucomicrobiota bacterium | reverse complement strand
GTGCGGAGCGCATGGCGAGGCGTCCCCTTAGTGGCGGACGACTTAGTTGGCCGCGAATTACTCCACCGCTTGCAACCGCAGATAGTCAAGGCCAAACATATAACTCTTGACCGCCTTCTCGTTCGCGCCAACCACGGTGGCGGAGAACTCGTTCGCGCCTGCTTGCAACTCGAATTCGCCTAGATCCAGTTCGCTCGTCGGTTTCACCTCCGAGTTATAGAAGTCGGTCGGCTCACCGATTTTTCGCCCATTGATGGCGAGTTGGTGGATGCCGTAGTCGCGGGCTTTCAGGAAGCGACCGAACACCCGGTATTGGCCCGCCTTGGGCGCAGTAAAGGCGACGGTGAGTGTGTCTCCGGGTTTCATGCCTTCGCGCCACCACAGATGTTGGCCGGCGCTGAGACCTTCCCAATCCTGCGGCTCGGCTTTGCCGGTCACGCGCAGAACACTCATCGTTTCACCTTCGATGGCACCGGCCACTTTCGGCACGACATAGACTGGCATGGGCCGCACGATGGCGTCCGCGGCACGGATCGGTTGGAACGTGTCGCTGGCGTCGGGACGGGCATACCAATAGGCGACGACGGCTAGGTTCACTTTGCACGCCTGGTGCCAGTGCCAGAGTTCCATGTCAAACTTGAAGTCCTTGGTGAACGGAATGCGGTCGAGGATGTGAAAGCGGTTCACGCTTGTCCGTCCGTAATTGCCCGGCCCATCGCAACGCGACTGGCTGTGGTAGGCCTGCGTGAACAGGGCCGGCCAGCACCAAGCATAACCGTAGTAGTCTTCAGTGCCCGTGCCGAAGTGGCTGGGAAAGGTTTCGCCATCCACATAGATTTTCTCGTCGCCTTCGCCCCACCAATCTTTGACCGGGTTATCAATAGCGAAGGACACGCCGGCAAACACGCCCTGGCCGTGGGCGGTGAGATAGTTCCAGTCCTGCATCGGGCGCGTCGGCACATCGAACTGGGCGCGCCATTTGGCGTGGAAGTGCATGGAGGCGTCCGTCCACTGGTAATCGGCGAGCGTGGTCTCGCCGACGAGAGTGGCGCTTTCCGGGCTGTGATTGATTAGTTCGATCACCGCCGATTCCTTGAACGGCATGAACCAGTAACAATACATCTCACCCGCCTGAGTCATGCCCAGCGGCAGGGCGGCAAACGGATTAATCCCAGGCGCGCTGCCAAAGAAATCGCCCAGCGGCGCTTCAATCGCCGCCTCGCCGTCGAACGTCACTTTCACAATGATGCCCCGCAAGGCCGCCTCGCGGTTATTAGCGGTAAGCTTCACCACGAAGCGAGTGAACGCCTTGGACCCGGTGAACTCTTCGCGCAAACTTTCGCCCGGCGAGAGTTGCAGGTCAAAAGCCTGCGCCGCGCCGTCATCCTTTGTGAAATTGCTGCGCGGGTCACTTAGACAAGTCTCCAAGGTCGCCACGCGTGCCGCCAGCGACTTGAGTTGTTCGCGGCTGAATGACTCGACTGGCGTGCCCGGCGCATAAGTGCGGTAGTTCACATGGTAATAGAAATTGCCCGCGTCGCTAGTGACCTTGCAACTGCGCGCATAGGGGATCGGGAAAGAGAGATTCCAACCCTTGCTGTATTCGCCGGAGATAGGCCGGGGCAGGCCGGGAAACTTACCGCCCAGCAAGTCGGACATCGGCGCTTGGAGCGCCGGTTCGGCGGCGCCGTCGAGGTAAATCCGCAACGTGCCCGCGGGATTGGCGGACCAGATCCGCACTATCGCGCCGGGTCCGGTGGCGTCCATC
>CAINDV010001018.1 GCA_903847485.1 uncultured Verrucomicrobiota bacterium | reverse complement strand
CCGGCGCCACCAGCGTCTTGGACCTCCGCCTGGCGCTCAAAAGCAACCGGTGGGATGAATGCTGGGATCGCCTCAACAACGCCAACTATCTCAAAGTCAAACTCGCCGCCTGAACAAAGTTACTCTGCGGTCACGCACCCACCAGCCTGGTAGGCCAGCATTTTTACTTGCATACAAGTATCATCCGGTGCATTCACTCGTCTCTGACAAATGAGTCCGGCAGACAAACAAAAACGGCTAGACCCGTTCATGGCCGCCCATCGCGAGAGCGGCTTGCCCGTCACCATCCAGCGGCGCGCCGTGTTTGAAGCGATTCTGGAACGTCAGGACCATCCGACCGCCGAGCAGGTTTACCGGGCCGTCCGCCGGGATCTGCCGCAAATCTCGCGCATGACCGAAGAAGGGAACAAACAGCATGAATGAAGTCAGCAAGTGCCCGGTAACAGGAAGCGTTCACTCACACACTGCCGGCGGCGGCACCTCGAACCGCGACTGGTGGCCGAACCAGTTGAGGCTCGAACTCCTGCACCAGCATTCTTCCAAGTCCAATCCCTTGGGCGGAGACTTTAACTACGCGAAAGAGTTCAAGAGTCTCGACCTGGCGGCGGTGAAGAAGGATCTCGCGGCGCTCATGACCGACTCGCAGGATTGGTGGCCGGCGGATTTCGGCCACTACGGCGCTTTGTTTGTTCGCATGGCGTGGCACAGTGCCGGCACCTACCGCACCGGTGACGGCCGCGGCGGCGGCGGCAGGGGCCAGCAACGCTTCGCGCCGCTCAACAGTTGGCCGGACAACGTCAGCCTCGACAAGGCGCGACGGCTGCTCTGGCCGATCAAGCAGAAGTATGGCCGCAAGATTTCTTGGGCCGACCTGATGATCCTGGCGGGCAACGTAGCGCTGGAAACGATGGGCTTTAGAACCTTCGGTTTCGGAGGCGGTCGCGAGGACGTTTGGGAGCCGGACCACGACCTCTATTGGGGCGCCGAGACAAAGTGGCTGGAGGACAAGCGCTATTCGGGCGACCGGGATCTCCAAAAACCGCTGGCGGCCGTGCAGATGGGGCTGATCTACGTCAATCCGGAAGGCCCGAATGGGAACCCCGATCCGGTCGCCGCAGCGCGAGATATTCGCGAGACTTTCGCCCGCATGGCGATGAACGACGAGGAGACCGTGGCGCTCATCGCCGGCGGCCACACCTTTGGCAAGACCCACGGCGCCGGCCCGGCTGCCCACGTGGGCCCCGAACCGGAAGCTGCGCCGCTCGAACAGCAGGGCCTCGGTTGGAAGAGCACCTTCGGCGCCGGCAAAGGCGGTGACACGATCACCAGCGGCCTGGAAGTCACCTGGACCCAGACCCCGACCCAGTGGAGCAATTACTATCTCGAGAACCTGTTCAAGTACGAGTGGGAGCTGACGAAAAGCCCAGCCGGCGCGCACCAATGGGTCGCCAAGAACGCCGCAGCGACGATTCCAGATGCGCATGACCCCTCGAAGAAGCACGCGCCGACCATGCTCACGACGGACCTCTCGTTGCGGTTCGACCCGGCTTACGAAAAGATCTCCCGTCGCTTTCTGGAGCATCCGGATCAGCTCGCCGACGCGTTCGCTCGGGCGTGGTTCAAGCTGACGCACCGCGACATGGGACCCCGCGCGCGCTATCTCGGGCCCGAGGTGCCGGCCGAAGAACTCCTCTGGCAGGACCCCATCCCCGCCGTCAATCACAAGCTGATTGGCAAGAAGGAAATTGCCGACCTCAAAGCCAAGATTCTGGCTTCCGGTTTGTCTGTCTCGCAACTGGTTTCCACCGCGTGGGCGTCGGCGTCCACCTTCCGTGGCTCCGACAAGCGCGGCGGCGCGAACGGCGCCCGCATTCGTCTCGCACCACAGAAGGATTGGGAGGTCAATCAGCCGAAACACCTGACCAAAGTGCTGAAGGCACTCGGGGGTATCCAGAGCGCCTTCAACAGGACGGCAAAAGGCGGCAAGAAGGTCTCGCTGGCCGACCTGATCGTTCTGGCCGGCGGCGCCGGCATCGAGCAAGCGGCGAAGAACGCCGGACACAAGCTGACAGTCCCCTTCACGCCGGGACGCATGGACGCTTTGCAGGAGCAAACCGATGAGGCCTCGTTCGCCGTGCTCGAGTCCATCGCGGACGGCTTCCGCAACTACCTCAAAGGCAAATACATCATACCGGCCGAAGCTCTCCTAATAGACAAGGCACAGTTACTCACCCTGACCGCCCCCGAAATGACAGTGCTCGTCGGCGGCCTGCGCGTCCTGAACACCAACTTCGGAGGTGCGAAGCACGGCGTCTTCACCAAGCGCCCGGAGGCGTTGACCAATGACTTCTTCGTGAACCTGCTCGACATGAGCACCGAATGGAAGCCGCTTTCGAAAGACGCCGGCCTGTTTGAAGGCCGCGATCGCAAGACGGGTAAAACCAAGTGGACCGCCACCCGTGTCGACCTCGTCTTCGGGTCGAACGCCCAACTCCGCGCCCTGGTGGAAGTTTATGCATGTGCGGACTCCCAGGAGAAGTTCCTGCAAGACTTCGTCGCGGTGTGGAACAAAGTCATGAACCTCGACCGTTTTGACCTCGCCTGATACCCATTATGCCCCAACCTTGAAACGGAAATCGTCAGGCCGCGCCAAACCTGGCGAAGCCCACGAGTCCACTGCCCCTGAGCCCAAGTTCCCTAGAGCAAGTGCCACCGTGCTCCAGCGCGAGTCCACAGACGCCATTGCCGCTGGCTGTCACCGCGTCAAAATGACGTTCCAGGTCTATGCACTGCACGCAAGGCGCGTCACCCTGGCGGGCGAATTCAACCAGTGGGATTCCGACGCGGCTCCAATGCAACCCCACGAGGATGGCCACTGGTCAATTACGCTCGATCTGCCACCGGGACGCTACCAGTACAAGTTCGTCGTTGACGGACAGTGGCTGCCCGACCTGACCGCACACGAGAACATGCCAAACGAGCATGGCACCTTGAATTCCGCAATCGAAGTCCACACTCCATCCCAAAGCAGCTAAAGGGCCGCAAGCTCGCATGACCTCGCGACCCGTGGTCTGCTCGCCATTGCGCAACCCCGGCCGGCAACACCGCTCGACCGAATGGCGCTTGCGACGACTCCAGTGCCAGCGCCGCGCGAAAGGGAGCCACCCTGGCTTTGAGCAGGTCTTTGCAGATCCACACAACCGCTTCTTCCTCGGCGTCTCCAATCACGGTCTCGTTAAGCAAGCGTACGTCATCTTAGCCCGAGTTCGCCCAGGCCGACGCGTGACTGATGGACCATTCCTATCTCGCGCGGCGGGTGGTGGAGCGGCGGACACGCTTTACGCGCTGCACGAACCGGGCCTTGCGGAGCTGCCAGGTCTGCAGCTTGAGCGCTGCCAGTTCAGGGTCCAGACGGGCGAAGAACCAATACGCGAGACGCTGTTTCAGTCGTTCCCACCACGAGCGGCCGTGCTGGAGCACGTCGCGGGTAATTGGGATTGCGCGCTGCGCCAAATCGGCTTCGAACTGCTGGCGCGCGGTCGCGGCCAACTCCGCGTCTTGGATGCGCAGCATGATCTCGAAGTTGATGCGCAGACTGCGCGGGTCGAGATTCGACGAGCCGACGAACACGATGTCGTCCACCACTATCAATTTCGCGTGCAGCACCTGCGGTTGATACTCCCAAAGTTCGATACCCTTTCGCACCAGGCGCCGGTAAAGCGAACGCGACGCGAGTTGCATCAGGCGCACGTCGCTTTTCCCCGCCAGCAGCAAGCGCACCCGCGCCCCCCGCGCCACCGCCTGGGCGAGCCGGTGACGCAGCCGATGGGGTGGCAGAAAATACGCGGTGGTAATCGCCACGTCCTTCGCGGTCGCCAGATCCTGCCACAACGCGTCGCGCAGTGGATTCCGGCCAAAGCCGGGCTTGATGAACAGCGCCTCAACCTCGTGCCCGCCGCCCACCGGCGCCCGCTGGCGCATGCCCCCGTGAGGAAAGGTCCAGTGCTGCCCGGAGGCCCGTTCCCACTGGCGGTCGAACTCTGCCGCGAGCACTGCAGCCACCGGTCCGCGCACGCTGACGCCGCCGTCGCGCCAACCCGCCGTGATGCCGTCACCGTCGTACTCCGGCGCGATGTTGCATCCGCCGACAAACGCCTGCGTATCGTCAACCACCAGCAACTTGCGGTGGTCCCGGAACGAGAACGACGCCAGGCGCAATTCATTGAACCAGCGCATTGCCCCGCCGGCCGCCACCAGTTCGGCGAAATAGTCGCGTCCCAGCCCGAACGAGCCGACCGCGTCCACGATCAGCCGCACGCGCACCCCGCGCCCCGCCGCCGCCGCGAGCGCCGACCTGAAACGAAGGCCAACGTCCGAATCCCTGAACGTGAAAGTCTCCATGGAAACCGCCGACCGCGCGGCTTCAATGGCGCGCAGCTTGGACTCCAGCAGGCTTTGCCCAGTACCATGCCAAGTGAAACTGTGGGCTTCGGCCATGGCGGCGGGATGGTTATGAAACGGCGGGTGGCGCGGCAACCGATTTGGCGCGGTCAACCCGTTTCGCTGGTTGGCAGACTCACCCATCTTTCGCTTTCTCTCCTTTTTGTCCAGCAAGCGCCTCGATACTCCGCAAGGCAAGGACTGTGGCCACAATACCCACGACGAGGAGCACCACGAGTCCAACCTCGCCCGAAGCCCAAGCGATTGAATCCAGTAAAGTCCAGACACTCCTGAAGATCAGAATCGAGGCGCCGATGAGCACCATTTCCATCCAGATGATTTTTTTCATTTTCTTACTTTGGTTTGATTGATCCCAGACTCGGCTTCGAACAAGACCTGCGTTTGCCGGCCTGTCGGCATTGCCCGGAAGTGTTTCACTCGTTCTTCGACGGGCGAATTCGCGCTGAGTATCTGCGGGCGAGGCAGCGCCGCAAGGCTTTTGGCGAGGGTTCACCGGGCCGAGTCACTCGGCGCCGCTTTTCCTGCCGGAATACTCGTTGGGTAAAGGGCTGTCTGACGATACTTCGGATTGGGCTAACGGACACTTCTGAACTTCCGACTAGTCGCCCGGCGCCCGGCTGCTAACTTGAGCGCGGAAAGTAACTATGACTGAACAAATCTGGCTCTGGGTCGGTTTCAACGTGTCCGTCCTCGCGATGCTCGCGCTGGATCTGGGCGTCTTTCACCGCCAGGCGCACGTCGTCTCGTTCAAGGAGTCGAGAAGTTTGAAGCGGCGGACAGAAATGTGGTTCCTCGCTGTTTCCAGTGGAATAGCGTCGGTCTTTCAGCCCGGAGGGCGGCAGAGAGTAGCCCAGCGATTCATCGCTGGGACAGGCCGGCAGCGGGGCCAAGTCCCGTCAGGGACGACAGAAGCTCAAGCTACGCACCTGCGCCTGCCATCGCTTTCTTGCGTCCCTCCGGGACTCGGCTGGGCGAGGCGACCGTTCCCAGCGATGAATCGCTGGGCTATTTTCAAGCGTCCCTGACGGGACACAGCGACGCCCGTCTTGATTCCCCGTCCTCCGGCCAGTTCCACCGAGAACAGCGAAGAACTGAAATGCTCTAACATCTCCATGAACCGGTGGTTTGTAGTCCAGCCGTCAGGCTGTCGGGCAGCGTTCGAACCGGCTGAAGCCTGCACTACGAACGCTTCACGGCCCCAGCGCGCGAGATTGCGCGCCAAGGGCATTACTCGTGAGTGCGATCACAATTGAAATCCTGATCATCCTGCTGCTCCTCGCGGCGAACGGTCTGTTCGCCATGACGGAAATCGCGGTGGTGTCGGCGCGCAAGACGCGGCTGCGCCAGTTGGCTGAAACCGGCGATCTCAAGGCCCGAGCGGCGCTCGCTTTGGCCGAGTCGCCCAACCGGTTTCTCGCCACGGTGCAAGTAGGCATCACGCTGGTGGGCGTGCTGGCGGGTGCGTTTGGCGGCGCGACCCTTGCCGAGGAGATCGCGGCCGGGTTGAAGTCATTTCCCTTGCTGGCCCGATATGGCGAGGCGATCGGCATCGGGACGGTGGTGTTGGGGATCACTTTTTTCTCGCTCATCCTTGGCGAACTCGTGCCCAAGCGAATCGGGTTGAACAATCCCGAGCGCATCGCCCGGCTCATGGCTGGCCAGATGAACCGGCTGGCGTCGCTGGCCAGTCCGCTGGTGCGGCTCCTGACTGCGTCCACGGAATTCGTGGTGTGGGTCATCCGCCTGAAGAAGCCCAAAGACCCGCCCGTGACCGAGGAAGAGGTGAAAGTCATGATCCAGGAAGGCGTGCAGGCGGGCGTATTCGACCGCCGCGAACCGGAGATGGTAGAAGGCGTGTTGTCGCTCGACCGACTGCCGGTGCGCGACATCATGACGCCGCGGGCCAAGATCATTTGGATCAACCAGGCCGATCCCCACGAGGCCATCTGGCACAAGATCGTGGTGAGCGGCCACTCGGCTTTCCCGGTCTATGAGAACGCGCGCGATCAGGTCGTGGGCGTGGTTTCGCTCAAAGCCATCTATGCCAACCTGGCCGCGGGTATCCCGGCAGAGGTTCGCAATCTTCTGGTTCCGCCGCTCTTCGTCGCCGGCTCGCAGACGGCGGCCAGCCTGCTGGAAATGTTCAAGCGCACCAGCCAGCATATCGCCCTGGTCACCGATGACACCGGGCGCACGATCGGCTTGGTCACTCCCATTGACGTGATGGAAGCGATCGTCGGCGAGTTTCCTTCGCCCGCCGAGCGGCTCAAGCCTGAAGCGAAGAAGCGCAGTGACGGCTCCTGGCTGGTGGACGGCTTCATGTCGTTGGAGACCCTGGAGCCATTGGTGGCGCGGCTGCAATTTCCGTTCGCCGAGAAACGCGACTATGCGACACTCGGTGAATTCCTCGCCGACCGCCTCGGACGCATGCCGAAGGAAGGCGAGACGTTCGACGAACAAGGCTTCCGCTTTGAAGCCCTCGACCTGGACGGCACCCGCGTGGACAAGGTGCTCATCACGCCATTGGACTCCGGGTCACCGCTGCTCAAGCCGACAAACCACACCACCTCCCTGTGACACCATGACTGTCCGATTGAAGCAACTGATCGAAGCGAACTGGTTTCACCAAACCATCGTCGCGGTGATTCTCCTGGCCGGCCTGCTGGCGGGGTTGGAAACCAGCGCCGCCGTGCTGGCGCGCCATGGATCGCTCCTGCGAACACTCGATGCGCTGGTGCTCGGGGTCTTCATCGTTGAACTGGCACTCAAGCTGGCCGCGCAGGGTCGCCAGCCCTGGCGCTATTTCCGCGACGGGTGGAACATCTTCGACTTTGTGATCGTGCTGTTGTGCTGCCTGCCCATGGATTCACAGTTCGCCGCCGTGCTGCGGTTGGCGCGCGGGCTGCGGCTGTTGCGGCTCGTCACGGCGCTGCCGAAACTCCAACTCCTGGTGGGCGCACTGCTCAAAAGTCTCGGTGCGATGGGCTATGTCGGACTGCTCTTGTCCCTCATGTTTTACATCTATGGCGTCGCCGGGGTGCATCTCTTCCGTCAAAGCGACCCGCAGCATTTCGGGTCCCTCGGCGCCGCACTGTTCTCGCTCTTCCGCGTCATCACCCTGGACAACTGGACCGACATCTTCCGCATCGTCCAGCCCGGCGCGCCCAAAGCGGCTGTGGCCTACTTCATCAGCTTCATCCTGCTCGGCACGATGATTATGTTGAACCTCTTCATCGGCATTGTCATGAACAGCATGGCCGAAACGCACGCTGAGATTGAGGCGCGGAACCGGGCGCGCCACGAGAAGGAACTCGGCCACGCCACGCTGGCAGATGATCTTAACCAACTGGAGCAGCAACTCGACGCCCTCAAAGCGCAGACCGCGAAACTCAAGACGCGCCTGGCCCACGAGCCTGGGCGCGTAGGACGCGTCCCTTGACTCCCACACGGCATTCAGGGTGAGGGGTGTGTGACCGTTCAGTAACCCAAAGTTGATAAGCAGGCTGGGCGCTCATTTTGTGGT
>CAINDV010001017.1 GCA_903847485.1 uncultured Verrucomicrobiota bacterium | reverse complement strand
GCCAAGATCTGAATGTCATCCGGATGAACCCCGGCAGCAAGCGCAGTAGCAGCGATGGAGAATGGCTCGGCACCAGTGGCGCATGCCACTGACAGCGCACGGACTGGGCGACGTGCTTGGCGCATGAACTGCGCGCGCAAAGTTTCGAATGCCGACGGATACCGAAACAGCCAAGTCTCGGGCACCGCAATTTGTTCCCGCAGCTTGCCGAATTCAGCGTTTGAACCAGGCTTCTCTTCAACGCAGAGACGCAAAGAACGCAGAGTTCCGCAGAGAGGTGTTGCGGCAAGCCCGCAACCTCAACTTCTCGACGAGCAGTGGCGCGGCAAACCGAGTAAAGGTTCGGCGCTCCAAGCTCGCTGGGAATACGCTGGCCGTCAGCGAACCCAACTCGCCCTCCACCCCGCCCGGTCTTACTCGACCGTCACCTTCGCATCCTCGATGATGACACTGTATTTGTAGCCGCCGCCGAAGTCGCGGTCGGTGACGACAGTGCCGGACACCAGGACGGTGTCGCCGACCTTGACTGAGGTTGCCGTAGTTACGGTTAGATCGTTGCTGCCTGCACTGCCGGTTCCATCCTGGATATGGAGCCAGTTCTTGCCCATGATGCCCGCGTTGTATTTAACCACACGACCGCGAACCTTCACCGCCTTACCCTTGAGCTTCGCCTGGTCCGCAAAAATCTCGGCGACGCGCTTACCGCCTGCAGCCTTCTTGATGCCGGTAAGTTCCACGGTGGGCCTGGCCACGGCACCGGCAATGGGAGGATGGTTTGTCGGGAGGCTAACCGACGTGCCGCTGGCACCGGAGGCCACGCCATTCACCGTCAAGTTGCCGGTGAAATAGACGACCGCGAAATCCCGGTCCAACGTCTTGCTGTGGTAATTCGGCATCGGCATCGCGTCCGCCACCGCCACGGTATCGCCCAACTTCACGGCCACCTGCGGCGCGGCGGTCCACCGCTGGCCGGTGCCCGTGTCCACTAGGACATAGGTGTAACTGGCGGCATTCGTCGTTTCGAGCACCTTGCCGGAAAAGCCGTCGGCCGGGACGGCGACGGGCGGGGCGACGGGGCGGGCGGAAGCCGGGGCAGACGTTTGACCCCTGACCTGGGGCGTGCCAAGGACGAGACAACCGATCAAGGTTACGTAGTTCATAGGTAAAGTTAGCAAACACTGAACGGACAATTGACGAGCATGACGATACATCGCGGCGCAAACTACCGGCGTCGGCCCGCTGTGGCAAGCAACTTGTCGCTGCCGGTTGCGACCGTAAGGCATCCATAAGTTGACGGTTCCGTTACGGACTGCGGCGACCAGTGTAGCACGCCGCCGCTTTAGTCGTTGAAGACCGCAGTAGGAAAAGCGCCGTCGCGGCTGAGACGACTGCATGGCGCAACGGAATGGGCCAACTAAACCCCAGCCCACGTCAAGGAGAGCGCCGGTTATTATCTGCTTACTCCCCAGCGAACCGGACCATCGGGAAGCCACCCGGTGTGGCATCGGCGGGCGTCGGAGAACCCCTGACAACGGGAGCCACTAGTAGTTTGAAATCTACGCCCGCAAGTTCCGCTCGCTCGTCGCGGGTGCCTCCAACATTGACGGCGGCCGCGCCAAGTTCGATTACTTGAGTGGCGGACGCAAGGCGTGACTGTGATAATAACCGCCCGCCACAGCCACGACATTCGTCGCGAACGCCGGCACGTTGGTCTGGCCGTAGCAGTTGAAGCCCCAGGCGATGGCGGTTCCATCGGCGCGCAAGGCGAGGTTGTGGTAATCGCCTGCCGCTACGGCTATGAGTTACAGTGCCCACTTTGAACTGAAGGTAGTCGTAGCCAGATTCCGAAGACACCTTCCACCAGAAGCTCAACGTGCCCGGCCCGGTGACTATGATTTGCAGCGTCGAAGACTGGCTGTTGGGGATGGCTCCGCTGCGCGCTGGCTACACCGGCACCGGCGGGCATTGAAAGAAGAAGAAAGTGGTTGGCATGGCCGGCGCGGCCGCTTCCGCGCCTTTGCCATCACGGCGATTGCCCAAGCCATTGGACGCGGAAATCTGTGAAACGCGCCCACCGCTCCGCCGACTTCGGCCCTTGGTAGCATTGCAGGCTCACCTTGGGTGAGCCTTTCACCGGCAAGTCGGTTTCGCCAGCCACCGCCCAGTCCGCCGAGTCGGCCAGCCTATACTCACCCCGGATGCGATTGCCCTTCACCACGAACCGCAGGCGCAGCGAGAAGGCGTCGAGTGGCAGCAGCGCGATCGTGCGGGTGCGGTCGGCTTCTTCGCGACCCATGACCAGGCTTAGTTTGCCGTTCACCAATTCCTGCCCCAGCTTCACCATGTGGCTGTCGTCGTAATACCAGACCAGGTCCACCTGCTCGTATTGCTCGGTGGGCCGGTTAGTTACCGTCACACTCACCTCCAACTCCCGCCCGCTGGCGTCCGGCACCGGGCGCACCAAGACATTCTTGGCGTTATTGGGCGGCCCCCACATGTTGCCCGGCTGAAGGCGCACCTCCAACCCGGCCTCAGTCACCCGCCAGCCAGCGCGATCCTCGCGTACCCACGACCAGCCTTCGCCCAGCCGGCCTTTGAACTCGTCGCTGAAAACCATCTCATCGGCGGCGCAGCGAAAGAGCGTGAGCGCAAACAGCACTGAACAAATGGCTCGTGGCAAAGGCGTTGGGTTAGACATGACACCGCAGGTTGGCAAATCGAGGGCGAAATGCAAGCATCGCTTCGCACGGTGAACCACGGCAAATGCCTTCGGCGGGTGCGGCTAGTCAAGAAGCCGGTGCTGGGTTTTGAGTAGAGCCGGCCATTTTGAGTGGCCGTTTTGACTAGGAGCGCGTTGGCCAAGCCTTGCTCTTCGCGCTGGCCGCAGTCGGCGAAGGCTCACCTGGCGCGCTGCGTTTGCCGGCTCGACCCCGCTAAAACGCTGTATTCACAGGCCGATTCGCGCAAGGCCGCCCAATCGCACCCGCCACTTGCGGGCGGCAGTTCCGCTGTGAAAGCAGCTTCCTTTGTCTAGCGCAGAACCACCGCCAGAGTGCTGGCACGGCCACTGCGTAATCCTAGCCTGACAGTTCAAACTAAATAACATTATGAATACAACACAGACTAAAGCATTGACCGTCCAGAGCTTCCCAGCCCTGGCACTAACCTCCACCAACAACCAAGCACCCCAGCCCAGGACATTGCTCCCCATGGGCTTCCCAGGAGTGCGGCTGGCTCGCCGGGCTTGGCGACAGATGGCGACGACGACGACCGCACTCCTCATCCTCCCGGCGGCCCTTGCCGCTCAGTCCGAGGAGGTCTTCCCGGTGGTGAAAATCAACGGTGATTCCTACACAAACGTCACCGTCATCAAGGCTACTCCCGTCCAAGTGTTGCTGCACTACGATGGCGGCGCCTATAACTTCAAGCGCGAGGACTTGCCGCCGGTACTGGCGGCCAAGTATCCCTACGACCCGGCCCAAGCCAGAGACTGGCTCAGGGAAGAGGCGCTCAAGCGCCAGGCGTTGCGCGAGCAGCAACGCGCCGAAATCTACGCCAGCCTAGTGAAGCGGGAGTCGCGCGCCAAAGCCTCCCTCAAAGCCGCCCAGCACGAATTGGCCCAATTGCAAAAAGAGCTGATAGTCCGCTCCAACCAAGCCAAAGGTAATCGCCGAGGCTCGCCAGCACATATAGAGGCCAATCACCTGCGGGACCGCAAGATCAGCCTGATCCAGCAGATTGACCAACTGGAGCGGGAGGTGGAAAGCAGCCGCCAGTTACAGTCGCAATATCGGTGACCTCCGCCAACTTACCTCTAACAACCTATAGCCATCTAATCACACTACTATGAATACTCTCATAGAATGCCCATGGATGACTGCCTGTGTCAGTTACGTGCTTACCCTTTTAAGACACGCGTTTAGCCGTATCCATGCCGTAGGACAGGCGTCGCGCCTGTCTCTGACATCGCCTCCCAGCGGTTTTGCTGAAGGAACCCTGATTTCGCGTAGTGCCCACCTGGTAGTGAGGCTGGGGAAAGAAAATGGAGACCGGCGCGACGCCGGTCCTACGAGGTGGGCCGCGCCGGCGCTCGGACAACTACCTGAGGCGCTGACGGGGGAGTGGCGGCACACTTCGGACTCGCTTTCCAGCCGGCTGCGGACTATACCGTCTGCCGATGAAGCTGATCTGCTACGCTGGTTTATGGCCCCGATGCGCCTGCAAGGTGGGAGGCCGAAGTTGCCTATGAACCGTCCGCTGGACCGCGAGGTTATGGAGTGCGGCGACGGGTCGCCGCTTTTCCAGGGACTTAGCCTGGGGAGTGCGCCCGCCCAAAGTAGAGTGGCGTTGCCCAACCCAGCCGGCTTGAAAAGCGCGGACCAGTCCGCGCACTCCGAGACGCTGCCGCGCCGGGACGGGCGGCGCGGCGGTTCCGGGGCACGATTCGCGAGCGCGGTTTCGTGGATACTCTCCGCGTGGCGCGGGGAAGAGTGTCGAACGGGTTGGGCGTGGTGCCAGCCGGGGACTGGCTTGCTGACGGCCTTACTGGTGGCAGCGGTGCTGACCAGCGGCAGCGCGACAGTGGCGGGCGCGGCAACCAATCAGCCGGCCTACGAAATAGTTCCCAATGCCGGCCATGTCGGCCCGGTTTGGTCCGTGGCATTCAGCCCTGACGGGAAAATGCTCGCCACTGGGGGCGCTGACCGGACGATCAGGCTCTGGGACGTTGCGGGCAGGCGACTTATGCGCGTGCTGGCAAAACACCAACAAGACGTGGTGTCTCTCGCCTTCATGCCGGACGGTTCTTACTTGGTAAGCGGGGGCTTGGACGGTAAGGTGTACGTACGGGACGCCAAGACGGGAAATGAATTCCGAAAGCTCGACATGCCTGCCCCGGTCACGGCTGTCTGTGCAAGCCCGGACAGTCGCTTCATTGGAGTTCAATGCGTTGGGACAGTCGTAGTCTGGAGTCTCGAAAAAGGGCAGGTCTTCCGCACGGCTTGTCCTTCGCAAGACACGCGGCGTGAATACACGCGGCACGGCGCTGTAGCGTTCTCGCCTGATGGCGGATGCCTGGCCTTCGCAGACGGCGAAGCTGCAAAGCTGTGGGATTGGAAGACTTCTAGGGAAATCAAATCGTTTTCGGTGGAACGTGTCTCGGAACTTTCGGAATCCGTGGTTTCTCTAGCATTTCGCGGAGGTGCCCAGGAGCTGATAGCAGTCACTCAATATGGACGCGCTTTTCTACGGTGGAACCTAGCAGACAATACCACCTTGCCTAACCCTGAACGGGCCGAACAAGCAACACACAGCATTGCGGCCAGCCGGGATGGCAATCTAATCGCCGTTGGCTGCGGCGATGAGACACCTAATACCTTCTCTGGACCTTCAGGTTTCGTGGCACTGTTCGAGGGGAGCAACGGAAAATGCCTGCGGACGTTTAATCATGCGGCTCCGGTCTATTGTGTCGCTTTCTCTCCTAACGGTGACGTGTTGGCGGCGGGCGACGCGGGAGGCACCGTCAGGCTCTCGGACACACACTCTGGATCTCGTCTAGTACTTTGTCAGTCCTCAAATGAGGGGTAGAGCTTCTTGAGTTTGATGCGCGCGTCGGCGGTGGTGAAACGCCAATTGATTTTGCACTGCGGCTGATTGCGACGCGCGGTCCATGCGGCGACTTCCTGCCGCAGGAGG
>CAINDV010001016.1 GCA_903847485.1 uncultured Verrucomicrobiota bacterium | reverse complement strand
TGGGCAGCAGATCATTTTTCAGGTCCATACTCATGTTCATGTACACCAGTTTGCCCGGTGTCTTTTTTCCATGAGTCAACGATGCCTTTTTCCTCCTCCCAGCCCTATCCGCTCGGTGTCATTTAATTTGAGTCAACGCGCCGCAAGTTTTCCGCAGTGCAATTTGTTGGACGCCATCGAGTTTGTTCTGGACTATGCCCCGCGAGCATAAGAAATAGATTCACCTATGACTGACTCATCCGAACGGCAGGACGACAAATTGCGCTCGGCGGTTTTCCTTAGCCCTGGCGAAACCTATCACGCCGACCGCTGCGAACCGCTGCGCGAGGCGGTCCGCCGCGGCGAAGTGCGCCTGGCCGCGCTGGTGCGCCGCGGTTACCCGGGACGGCTGATGCCTGAGACGATGCTGCCGGAGGTTTCCACCGTCGGTTTCTGGGACGCGACCGGCACCCAGTCCTGGGGACTGGACTGGCACCGCAATGAAGGGATCGAACTAACCTACCTGGCGCGCGGTAAAACGCAGTTCTTGGTGGACCAAGAGCACTTCACCCTCGAAAGCGGCCACTTGACCATCGCCCGCCCCTGGCAACGGCATCGGGTGGGCAACCCTAACGTCGGCCCCAGTCGCCTGTGCTGGCTGATCCTCGATGTCGGCGTGCGGCGTCCTGACCAGGCCTGGACCTGGCCGGACTGGCTGATCCTATCTCCGGCCGACCTGCGCCGCCTGACCACCTTGCTAAGTCATAACGAGCAGTCAGTGTGGCGTGCCAACGACGAGATCGGCGCCTGCTTTGAACGTATGGCGGCCTTAGTTCAGACCAAGAGTCCCCTGAATGTTCAAACCCGGCTCCGGCTTTACATTAACGAACTGTTTATCTCCTTGCGCGAGTTGCTGGAGGAAGAGAAGGTAACACTCGACCCTCACCTGACTTCCACCCAGCGCACGGTGGAGTTGTTCCTCAATGGCTTGCCCCAACATCTGGAACACCTTTGGACTTTGCCGGAAATGGCCGAGCAATGTGGCTTGAGCGGCAGCGCCTTCACCCAATACTGTCGCCGCATTACTAACCTGACCCCAACCCAATACCTTATCCATTGCCGCGTGGAGGCCGTCAAACGGCTGCTGGCGGGGTCGCCCGACCTGAGCATCACTGACATCGCGTTCGCCTGCGGATTTCAGTCCAGCCAATACCTTGCCACCGTATTCCACCAAAAGACCGGCCGGTCGCCCCGCGCGTGGCGCGAGGCTCCAACCAAAGGCGAACTTAGCCTCCGTGCCAAGACCGACCGTCAGAACCTCCAACAGCAATGAAGATGTAATCAGTGACCACCCTCGTCTTGCTCGTTGACCTCCGAAGCACGAAACCCGCTGAGTACTTGGTTGGACCGGGCGCGAGACTAGGCACAGAACCTAACCGCCGGAGGCGACGATTCGTCATTCGGTTTTCCGGCTTCATTCGTCATTCGTCATTCTCATTCGACTTCGGAGTTCGGGTTAAACCCCCTTGGCGTCTCCGCGCCTCTGCGTCTGGGCGTTACGAAAGTTCTAACCAACTGTAGGGATGCGACCTAAGCCGAAGCTATTCAACAGTTGGTAGGGCGTGGGCTTCCGGTCGTGCCGCGCTGGGCTTGCGGAGCAGGCGTCTGGCCACCCCCCGTCTGGTGTCATGGTTCAGTAGCTCGCCGCCGCGAAAGAGAAGGGCGGCGGAACCCTCGTCGGGCGCGGCGTAGGCAGGAAGCCCACGCCCTACCACCGGCTGCATAGCCACGGCTAAGAGCGGGAAACTGAGCACAAGAATGGAAGATCGAGGATGGACAATGGCGAACGGTGGCGCGGGCGAACTAACCAGCACTCAGCATTGGTAGTAAGCGCGGTACCAGTCCACGAAACGGCGGACTCCTTCCTCGATGGGAGTGGCGGGTTGGAAGCCGACATCGCGCTTCAAGTCGTCCACATCCGCGTAGGTCGCCGGCACGTCGCCCGGCTGCATCGGGAGTAACCGCTTGTGAGCGGTCTTACCCAGGGCCTTGGCGATGACGTCAATGAAGTGGAGAAGTTCGACGGGGTTGTTATTCCCGATGTTGTAAAGCCGGTAAGGTGCCTTACTCGTGCCGGGATCGGGTTGCTGACCGGTCCAGTCTGGATTCGGCGCGGCCACCCGATCGGAGACGCGGACCACGCCTTCGATGATGTCGTCAATGTAGGTGAAGTCCCGCTGCATCCGGCCTTCGTTGAAGACGTCAATCGGCCGGCCTTCGAGAATGGCCTTTGTGAACAGGAACAAAGCCATGTCGGGCCGGCCCCACGGGCCATAGACGGTAAAGAAGCGCAGGCCCGTGGTCGGCAGGCGATAGAGATGGCTGTAGGTGTGGGCCATTAGTTCGTTGGCCTTCTTAGTGGCCGCGTAGAGACTTACCGGATGGTCCACGTTATGATGAATCGAAAATGGCATCGCCGTGTTCGCACCATAGACCGAACTGGAGGAGGCGTAGGTAAGATGCTCCACTCCATAATGCCGGCAGCCTTCGAGTATGTTGACGAACGCCACTAGGTTGGCGTCCACATAGGCGTGGGGATTAGTGAGCGAGTAGCGCACGCCGGCCTGCGCTGCGAGGTGGATCACCCGCTGTGGGCGGAGGCGCTGAAACAGTTCCGGCACGGCGGTTCGGTCCGCGAGATCCAGCTTTTGGAACGTGAAGCCGGGGCGGCCTTCAAGCTGGGCCAAGCGGGCCTGCTTGAGGCGGACGTCGTAGTAATCGTTTAAGTTGTCCGCGCCGCAGACCTCATCGCCGCGCTCAAGCAGGCGTTGGGTGAGATGGAAACCAATAAAACCGGCGGCGCCAGTGACTAGAATACGCATGACTGAAGGTAAGTGGTGAAGGGTGAAGCGTGAAGCGTGAAACGTGAAGGGGGGGTGGAACTCAGTTATTGGAAGGCTTCCAGTAACACCGGTTTTCAGTCCTATCCAGGAGCCGGGTAGTGGCACAGGCTTCCAGCCTGTGCGGCTCGAACAGGCTCAGAACTCCTGACCCGAGGAATTGGCGTGGGCCGCCCGGTGAGGGCACCGGGCCTACAGAACCGCGCCCTTGCTGTAGGCCGGGTCCCCGACCCGGCGCGCTGGGACTCAGCACGTTTCCGTGCCGGTTGGAATTCGTGCTCACGGGTCAGGAGTTCTGAGCCTCTGCTTTCCGCTTTCTACTCTCGGTCACTCACGCCTTCCACACCTGTCCGGCACGGGTCTGGATTTTCGCCATGACGTTGCGCGAGTCAACGATGCACTTAGTCCAATCGGCTAGTTCCTGGTAACTCACCGCTTGGTGGCTGGTGGCAATAACCACCGCGTCAAACTTACGGAGAGTCTTGCGGTCCCACGCCACTGAGGCGGTGCCCGCCCAGTGGCCATGCTCACGGCTGGGGCGAATCACCGGCACATGCGGGTCGTAATAGGCTACCTCAGCGCCCTGGGCTTTCAGTAGGTCGAGTAAGTGGTAGCTGGCGGACTCGCGGTCGTCGTCCACGTCCGCCTTGTAAGCCAGGCCCAGGACCAGCACCTTCGAGCCATTGAGCGCCTTGCGCTGGGCGTTGAGCGCCTCGGCGACGCGGCTCACCACGTATTGCGGCATGGCGGTGTTGATCTCGCCAGCTAGTTCGATGAAGCGAGTGTGCTGGCCGTACTCCCGCGCCTTCCAAGTGAGATAGAACGGATCCAGCGGGATGCAATGGCCGCCCAGGCCAGGGCCGGGATAGAAGGGCATAAAGCCAAAGGGCTTAGTCTTGGCGGCGGCAATCACCTCCCAGATGTCAATGCCCATGGCGGCATAGACGACCTTCAGTTCGTTGACGAGGGCAATGTTGACGCCGCGAAAGATGTTCTCCAGCAGCTTAGTGGCCTCGGCGGCGCGACAGGATGACACCGGCACCACGGTCTTGATGGCTAACTCGTAGAGAGCCACGGCCCGCACGGCACAGGCCGGCGTTAGTCCGCCTACGATCTTGGGAATCTCGGCCACCTTACTCTGGGGGTTGCCGGGGTCTTCGCGTTCCGGCGAGAAGGCTAGGTGAAAATCCTGACCTGCCTTCAGACCGGACCCGGCTTCCAACACGGTGCGGAGTTCGTCCTCGGTCGTGCCTGGATAGGTGGTGCTTTCCAAGACAACGAGTTTCTTGACGGCAGAGCGCGGAGCCTTGGACGTGGAGCGCGCTGGGACCAGGAACGGAGCGATGGCCTTACCGGTTTCGATGATATAAGATATGTCCGGCTCGCGGTTCTTATTGAGCGGCGTGGGCACGCAGAGGATGACAGCGTCCACTTCCCGCACGCGGCTTAAGTCGGTGGAAGCGGAGAACTGCTTCGCCTTCACGGCCGCCGCGACGGCGTCAGCAGGGATGTGCTTGATGTAGCTCTGGCCCTGTTGGATGGCCTTGATTTTGGTGACGTCAATGTCGAGGCCCAACACGGTAACGCCCGAGCGGGCGAACTGGAGCGAGAGCGGCAGGCCGACGTAGCCGAGACCAATTATGGCGATAGTCATAAGATAGAGGTGAAGCGTGAAGCGTGACTGGTGACTGGTGATTAGTGGCTAGTGAACTCAGAGGTCAGAGGTCGGAGGTCAGCCATTGGAGTAGGCGCGGAACCGGGCGATGAAATGGTGGCCGCTTCGCTTGGTGGGCGTGGCAGGTTGGAATCTCTCATCAGAAGGAGTAGGTCACTTGCAGGCCCACCTGGTTGTCGGTGAAGCCGTTGTTGGCGTTGCCCGTCTGCTGGCTGTAGCGGTAAAACGCGTTGGCCCCGAGGCACGGATTGAAGCGAATACTCACGCCCGCACCGGCCGAGAGGTAGTTGCTGTCCGGGTTCTGGCGGAGACTGACGCGCTGGTAGCTGTAGTAATGATAGTTGTCGTAACCGCCCGAGACACTCACGTTCAGCCGGTCGAACAATTGCTGGCTCGCGCCTAAGTTAAACCCAGTTTGCAAGTAGTTGTCGCCGCCCCCCGTGGAAGGCTGGTCCCAGCGATGGGCATTGAGCGAAAAGCTGGTAGCGATTCCAGGGCGGTAGCTGCCGGTGAAGCTGAATACGGGCTCGACGGTGCCGGAAGCGCCGGTGCTGTACTGGCGGAATTCCACGCCCACGGCACCGTCCACGTCCACCCGCTCGGCAACTCGGTAAATGGCGCGGCCCAACACCTGTTGATAGGTCTGGCTGGTCTGGGGCCGCAAGCCCTGGGCCGGCACGTTCACATAGCCGAGTGTCACGCCCGCACCGATGTTCAGGAGGTCGCTGGTCTGCCAATGAAACCAGTTGTCGTTGCTGTACTGCTGGTTACCGACCAGACCCTCGGCGGCGTAACTCAGACTGCTCCGGCGCAGGTTCACTTCCACCGAACTCCGGCTGCCGGTTTGGAAGCCCGAAGTCAAAGCGGTGTTGTAGGTGGTCTGTTCGGTACGTGCCCCGGCCACGATGACGGTCGTGTTGATCAAGTTGTAGGTCTGGTTGACGCCAACGATGGCGCGGCCAAATGGCAGCAGCGTGTTCAAGGCCGCCAACTGGTCCACGGAATTGTTTTTCGAGTTATAGGTGAACCAGTTGAAACGCGGACCATAATCCACCGCCAGGAGCGACCCCGGCCAGGTATCCGAGGGCTGGGTGATGAAGGAGGCCGGGGATAACGAGAGCGGGTTTTGCCCGTTCAGCCGGTATTCGGCCATGGACTTGCGATCGCCGGCCAGGATCAAGGCGGCGGGATAGACGGACCAGATGAGGTCGGACTCGGGGTTCGTGGAGGAGATTAGGATGTTGTCGTCGAAAAGCGTGCTCAGCGTGAGGCGCGGGTGGATGTCAAATGGACCAGCCTTGATCTGTGGCGGGTCATTGAACCAACGGCTCCAGCGGGATGAGTCCGTGGCCGGCTCGGCTGCCGACTCGGCAGCGAGACCGGTAAGGGGCAACAAGGCCAGGGTCGCAACTCCGGCCAGCGGGTGCGTCCAAGAGGTTTTGGGGACGATGATTTTCACAATAAGCGTTAAGTGTGACGCGGCGAAAGTGAACCGGACGAAGCTGAAATGCAAGGCTTGAAGTGCTCGTCAGGGCGGGTGAGTGGTATTCGGCAGGCGTCAAACCGGCCCGTTGCTCTCGGGTTGGAAGGCCAGCGCGCTCATGGGCGGCAGGGTCAGGCTGACGGAGCAGGGTTGGCCGTGGGCGGGGATGGCGTCGGCGGTGACGCGGCCTAGGTTGCCCTGGTTGCTGCCGGCGTAGCTGCCAGCGTCGCTGTTGAGCGCTTCCAACCACACGCCGCCCACCGGCAGGCCGATGCGGTAGCCGTGGCGCAGCACGGGCGTCAGGTTCAGCACCACGACCACGCGGCGGCTGCCGTCGGTGGTCTGGCGGACGAAGGAGAGCACGCTGTTGGCGCGGTCGGCGCAGTCAATCCAGAAGAAGCCCGCCGGGTCGTGGTCGCCTTCCCAGAGCGCGGGTTCGGCGCGGTAGAGCCGCTGGAGGTCGGCGAAGAAGCGTTGCGCGCCGGCGTGGAACGGCCCGGAGCCGAGCAGCCACCAATCGAGTTCGCGGTTCTCGTTCCACTCGGCGCTCTGGCCGAATTCGCTGCCCATGAAGAGAAGTTTCTTGCCGGGGAAGAGCCATTGGTAGCCGAGCAGCGCGCGGAGGTTGGCGAACTTCAGCCAGTCGTCGCCGGGCAGTTTGCCGATGAGCGAGCCTTTGCCATGCACCACTTCGTCGTGCGAGAGCGGCAAGACGAAATTCTCTTGGTGCTGGTAGAGCGTGGCGAAGGTGAGGTCGTTTTGGTGGTATTGGCGGTGGATCGGGTCGCGGCTGAAATAGCCGAG
>CAINDV010001015.1 GCA_903847485.1 uncultured Verrucomicrobiota bacterium | reverse complement strand
GGGGTGAAAACCAATGGTGGCGGCGGCCTCCGTGGCGACGGGTAGGCCGAGCGCCGCCCAGAACCCCGTCTTTGCGAGGAGTTTTCTTTAAGCCGCCTGGGACTCCGTTTTGTCCCGCCCGTGGTGCCACTTGCGCCCGGGCCAGCCGGCCGGCCCGTTGCCGCAGAATGGCGGCCGCGCTTTTGCGGTGCCAGCCGGTCACCTTCAGGTAGATGGCCAGGCCCACGGCCGGCGCCCCGCGCACGCGCAGGGCTTTGAGTCCGGGGTGCGGTCCCGCGCCTCAGGCACTCCTGCCATGCCGCGGCGTTTGGCCTGGCGCGCTTTCCCCCCGGCACGCGCCGGCTCGGCCCGGCGCTGCCGCGCCCAGCTCAGTTTCGGCGCCGGCTCGGGGGGGCCTGGCTCGGGGGCGCCCGGCTCGGCGGACGGCTCCGGACAGGGAACGCTCGCCGCCCGACCGGGCACCGGCGCGACCAACCCCACGCCGTGGCGCGCGCCACAAGGCAGAGCCTCAAATCACCTGCAATATCGCTGGATTTGCTTGCCAGCAGTGCGGTGGACCGTTGGAATCGGTTACCATTCTGTCAAACTCGACTCTGTTGCAAGTCGCTTGTGTGCATAGCTATACAGCCTATCTAAGCGCCATTCGGGTCAATCTCGGCTATTGGCCAATTCGTAGCCAATAGCCGGGACTGACCCCTTCTCCGTGACTGACCGCTACTTGGCCAAGCATCCGCCCGACGCTGCCGACGCGGTGCATGTGCGCATGGTGCAGTCGGAGATTGAGGCGGTTCGGACTGAGACTGACTAAGCCGAGCCTAGCTTCCGGGAACCACGACTCTCTTGCTTCATTCGGGAGAGAGAGCCACTTTCGCCCGCCTCTGGAACAATCGCTATTTGCCGACTTGAGCCGTGATGTACGCCTTTGCTTTCGCCAGAGCGGTGCGCAAATCCGGTTCTGCCGGAAAGCTGTTTGAGAAAACAAGTCCACCACCGCGCCCCGAAACTCGAACCTCTCCGGCTGAGCGGTCGTAAACAACCTTGACCACAACCTCCTTACCTCCCGCCGGCCAGTTTTCTCTCCAAGCTGCAAGCCTCTCAGCTTCAGAAATACCTTCGATTCTTACACCGTTCCAAGTCTCCGCCAGAACTGCCATGTCGTTGGTTTCGCCGCTGCGCATGGCACCAGCTAAGTCCAATACCGCAAGCTGCACCACCACCTTCGGTCCAGACGATAACGGCCCTAGCAGTAGCACCACGACCGCCGCCGCTCCAACCGCCAGCCACAACCACCACCGCCAACCCCAAGCCAGCACTCGCCTGGCGTCGTCCCTCCACTCGCCAGTCTGCCGGGCTGAGAGCGTTTGCTGCACCTTCGTCCGTAGCCGTCCGCGTGCATAGCCTGGCAACTGCCCTGCCGGTGCCTCAGTCGCTTGCACCAGCAGCAGGGCTTCCTTTGCCACAGGAACCTCCGCCTGTAGGCGCGCGAACTCTGCCCTTAATTCCGGCTGTCGGGCAAGCAGGGCGTCCAACTCAGCACGTTCCGCGTCGTTGGAATGGCCGGCGATGACCTTCATGGCCAGGTCGAAAAAACGTTCGTCATTCATTGAGTGCATCGCAAAAACGTCTCCCTTTCTTTCACCTTTGTTCGCGCTCGCCCCAGAGACGGCGCAGCACCTCCAAGCCGCGTTTCAGATAGACGCCGACCGAACCAACCGCAACGCCATGCCGCTTGGCGATCTCCTCGTAGCGCAATCCGCGCAGGAAGAAGTCCGCCAGTATTTCGCCTTGGGGCGGCTTCAGCGCCTGGAGACTTGCCTGCAACCGCCCCGACAGTTCCTTTGCTTCCAGGGCATCCAACGGCGATCCGCCGGCGGCCGGCTCGCGGTGGGCGGCACCCTCCTCCTCGGTCGCATCCAGCGATTCCGTCTTCCCCGCGCCCCGCTTCTTGGCGAACCGTTCCCGCAGCAGGCTCACCGCCCGGTGATGCGCGATGCTGGCGGCCAGGGGCTTGAGTTCCTCGACGGACTGCACCTCCGGCACCTTCTCCACCAATTCTTCCAGCGCCTCGATGGCCACGTCTTCGACATCTTCCGGCACGAACGGTGCCAGCTTCAGTTGCGCAACCGCAAACGCCGTCGGCCAAAGCCAGTCGAACGCCGCGTCCCAGGCATCGGCGTCACCGCGCTGCAAGGCTTGCAGATCAGGCGTGTTCATCCGCTGAGCTTGCCGGAACCGGCCTTGCCCAGCAAGAACGGACCTCTGTTTGCCGCTGACGCCGAGACGGCCTTTTTGCCTGGCGCAGATTTCCAAAGCTGCCGTGTCGCCGCCTTCCCAGTCCACTGCGCTGGGCACCGGCAGGCGGGTTGGTAAGCCCGCGCTGCCGCGGACTTGGAAGCCTGTGCTGCCAACGCGGCTGGCTGCGAGACCCGCGATGCGAAACTTCCTTTAACAAACTTGTAAGAAACCTCCCGCCGTTTGCGATGAAGCCGGTGAAGACCGTTCGCGTGGATCAACCATCAAAACAGCGGCGACCGCCGCGGCCACCGAAGAACGGTCCAAAAACGGAAAGCTCAAACATGAAAACATTGAAAAGCATCATCATCGCCCTCGTCGCCGTCACTGCCGCCGCCAGCCTTCAGGCTGGCACGGTGCGCGGCTACACCCGCAGCAACGGTTCCTACGTGGCGCCGCACTACCGCTCGGACTCAGGCTCGTTCGGCAGCAGCCACAGTTCCGGCTACGTCTATCGCAACCCATACGCCGCTTCTCCGTCCGTGGGCGTGAACAGCTACACCCGCAGCACCGGCACCTACGTCGCACCTCACGTTCGCACGGAACCGAATTGGACGCCGACCGACAACCTCAACTACCGGGGCTACGGCACGGTTCGAGTTCCCCGCTCCTCGATGGGCTGGTGATGGACTCTGGACGATTGACCGACAACCTCCAAACGACTGAGCACCATGAAAAGACTCGCAAACATCGCCCTCGCCGCCTTGCTGCTTTCCGGCAGCTTCGCCGGTCTCGCCCAAGCGGCGGAAACGGCTGAACAGAAGAAACCGGCTTCCGCCTACGTCGCCTCCAGCTTGCGTGAACCGTTCCACAGGCCCGACTGCAAATGGGGGATCAAAATCTCTTCGGCGAATCTGAAAACGTTCCAGTCCCGCAACGAGGCGATCCAGGCCGGCCACCGGCCGTGCAAGGTGTGCAAACCGTGAAGGTGCGGGCGGCAGGATTGATTTTCAGCCAGAAAACCCGTCTACTTCGTGTGTGTTCCCTTTAGCAAGCCGGTTTAATTTCTGGTGTAAAATGGCGCTTTGCCTAGCCGCGATTTGGGCGAGTCTGGCCGGAATCCTTGCCCAGCCAGCGACGAACCCTTCCGTGAAGCTCAAAGGTGACAAGCGTCTGATCGACCGCTTCGAGAAGCAGAATCGCGAAGCTTTGGAACTCTCCAAGCAAGGCGATCTTGATGGCGCACTTCGGGTTCTAAACCAATGCCTTGCCACCAGCGAGAAGGCATTAGGCTCGGAGGATCCTTACGTCGGAAATATCCTCAACAACCTCGCGGAAACCAAGCGGAGAAAGGGTGACTTCAACTCGGCGTTGGCAGCCGCGCAACGTAGTTTCTCAATTCTGGAGAAGTTCTTTGGTCCGGACCGTGTGGAGGTGGCAAC
Source organism: uncultured Verrucomicrobiota bacterium (assembly GCA_903847485.1). GTDB lineage: Bacteria > Verrucomicrobiota > Verrucomicrobiia > Limisphaerales > JAJXZI01 > CAINDV01. Next base: position 18,005 of record CAINDV010001015.1, on the reverse strand, counting down.
AAGCCTCAACAACCTCGCGGCGATCCATCTTGAGCAGGGTGACGCCGCAACCGCCTTGTCACTATTCCGACGCAGCTTGGCGATTCGAGAGAGGGCGCTGGGACAATGGCACCCCGACGTTGCAGTGTCATTCGGGAATCTTGGCGGTGCGTACCAGGCGGCGGGTGACTATGCCCGAGCGCTAGACTCTGCACGACACTCTCTGGGCATCAAGGAGAAGGTTTTTGGCCGCGATGATGCCGAGACCGCTATTGGGCTGAACAACTTGGCGGTGATTTACGCAGCCATCGGAGCCTATGGCGAAGCCCTGCCGTTGTACCAACGCTCGCTGGAGATACGAACGAAAGTCTATGGCCCTGCTCATCCCAAAACCGCTGCCACCATGCACAACCTGGGAACCCTTTACTCCGACATGGGAGACGACCAGGCGGCCTCGCCTTTGTTGGCGAAGAGCCTCGACATTCGGTGGCAGTCGTTGGGAGCGTGGGATCTTACCGTCGCCGAAAGTTTCACAGCCGCAGGTTTCTTGTACATGCACCAAGAGCAGTTCCCGGCAGCGCTGAGGATCTTTGGGGCTTGTCTCACCATTCGGGAGAAAGCACTTGGCCCGAACCACCCCAGCGTGGCGGCAGCTCTAAGCAACTGTGCGGGCGTTTATGGCGCGTGCAACCAGTTCTCCGAATCATTGGCGCTCTACCGCAGAGCGTTATCGATTCTCGAAGTCTGTTACGGAAACTCGCATCCGCAAGTGGCGGTTTTGCTTAACAACCTTGCGCTGGATCACAGCAACCTTGGTGACTTCGATACCGCTCAGAAACTCTATGAGCGCAGTTTGGCGACTGCTGAAGCTACACAAGGCGCGGACCACCCAGACACCATTGGGGGGCTGAGGAACCTGGCGTCCCTTTCTCATCAAATGGGTGACTATTCAAAGAGTCTGGCGCTATGGGCCGACTCATTTTCCCGTCGCCAGCGGTATTTCGCCCTGGAAGCATCAAGGCTTTCAACCAGCAGAGCACTAAGGTTTGGCCAATTCCTACTGTACGAACGTGACGGGTTTCACAGCCTTTGCGAGGATGCCTACGGCACGAATCGGGCATTGTATGCGCTCGCCGGCGCTCATGAATTGGCAACGGGCAAGTCGATCTTGGAAGAGGCTGAGGTCGCCAAGGCGGAATTGGGACAGAATGACGGGAAGAAGGCTACCGTCGCCGACACCAAGGTTTATGAACCTGAAATTCGAAGCGAATCGCAGCTCAAACCGACGCGAGGTGATGGCAAACCGTGGCATCCCATTTTGGCGCAGGATAACCGCTCCCGGTTGGCCAGCCGGTTTCTTGATGAGCGCGATTTGGCACAGCGCGATATTGCCCTCGAACTCGGTCCCGATGCCGTATTGGTGGACTTGCTCTGCTACAAACGGCTCGATTCTTCAGCACTGACGAACCGTTGGAAAGAGCGGCGTTATGCTGCCTACATCACATTTCCCCTGCACGATGGCGCAACCAATGTCGTCGTGGAGCGGGTGGATTTGGGCGAATCCGCGCCGATTGACGCTGCCGTGGAAACCATCACCAGGCGGATGTCGGCGGGGCAGTTCACGGCGAGCGACTTGTCAAACGCCGTCCAGCGTGTTAGCGAGTTGGTCTATGGCCCGCTGGCCAAGCACCTCACCAACGTCTCGCACCTGATTGTCTGCCCGGATGGCCAGTTGAGCCGGTTGCCGTTCGAGATGCTCCGGCACAATGGCAAGTTCCTCATCGAGGAGAAAACCATCAGCTACGTCGGGAGCGGGCGGGAAATCGTGCGGCTCGCCGGGCCGGCCAAGCTCGCAAATACCAACGCGCCGCTGGTGCTGGGCAATCCCGATTTCAACCTGGTCTTGGGCGCAAACCCGCTGCGCGACGAGGCGCTGGCCAGCAAAGCGGCTACCCCGAAGACGAACGCGCCGCTTAACCCTGGCCTCCTGGCGTCAGTTCCTACGCGGTCCCTCAGCCGGGATTATCGCGGACTGAAGTTCGCGCCGTTGCCGGGCGCTGAAGCCGAAGCGCGCGGCGTGGCTGGGTTGCTGGGCGCGGACACTGTGCTGCGCTTGGGAGCGGACGCCCGCGAGGCAGATTTGAAGCAGGCTGTTTCCCCACGGGTGCTGCACCTGGCCACCCACGGATTCTTCCTTTCAGACCAGGAATTCAAGCGAACAAACGCGCCTGCTGGAAGCCCGCTGCCGACTGGGGCGTTCGCTACCCGGCGTCTGCCGCCGGGCGAGGAATGGGAGAACCCGATGGTGCGCTGCGGCATTGCGCTGGCCGGGGCCAATCGCACGCGGCAAATCACCAATGCGCTGGCGGAAGACGGCCTGCTCACCGGCTTGGAAGCGTCGCTGCTCAACTTGCAGGGCACTGAGTTGGTGATCCTCAGCGCCTGCGACAGTGGCACGGGTGACGTAAAGATCGGTGAGGGCGTGATGTCGCTCCGCCGCGCGTTCCGTATCGCTGGCGCACAGACCGTGCTGGCGAGCCATTGGAAGGTGAGCGACAAAGCCACGGGCTTGCTGATGACTGAGTTCATGCGGCGCTGGCGGGCAGGCGAGCCGCGCGCCCAAGCCTGGCGTGAGGCGCAGTTGTCCCTGCTACGCTCGAAGGACTTCTCAAATCCCTTCTTCTGGGTGGCTTTCACTTTTACCGGGCAGTGGAAGTGATGAGCATGCGGTAACTTGGGGCCGCCCGTGTCAAGGAGGCCTCAAATCTGCCGCCCGCCCGCCGCCGGCGTTATTCCACGGTCACGCTCTTGGCCAGGTTGCGCGGTTTGTCCACGTCGCAGCCGCAGGTCATGGCGATGTCGTAGGCCAGCAGTTGCAGCGGTATAACCCCGAGCAGCGGCGAGAGTATTTGCCGGGTTGGCGGGGGATAAATGACGTCGTCGTCTTTGCGGGCAACAACCGGCTTGATTCGTAAATCCTTTACCGGATGAACCGCCAGACTCGGGCACACCCGGCGGTTCCGGCAAGATTTGTAAAACAAACGCCAAACGATGGCGAGCCGTCGGGCGCTGGGTTGCTGACTATCTTAACCGTCAGGACGTTCGGTGAGTTTCCGGGGCGCGCGGTTGCGTCGTGGGTGATTCCCAGACGGCCGGCCGTTTCACCCTGCGGGCGGGTAGGGGCGTAAAATCACATGTCACCGCAATTACAAATTCATGAGTAAAGACAACGGTAAAGTTATTTTCAAAACCATTGACGGCAACGAAGCCGTCGCCTCGGTCGCCTACCGGCTGAGCGAAGTCATCGCCATCTATCCGATTACCCCGTCCTCGCCGATGGGCGAGTGGGCCGACGAGTGGGCCTCGCGCAGCGTCAAGAATCTCTGGGGCACGGTGCCCTCGATTATCGAACTACAGAGCGAGGGCGGCGCGGCGGGCACCATCCACGGCGCGCTCCAGACCGGCTCGCTCAGCACCACGTTCACGGCGTCGCAGGGGTTGCTGCTGATGATCCCGAATATGTTTAAGATCGCCGGTGAGTTGACGCCGTGCGTCTTTCACATCGCGGCGCGCTCGCTGGCGGCGCAGGGGCTTTCGATCTTCGGCGACCATAGCGACGTGATGGCGGCGCGCTCGACTGGCTGGGCAATGTTGTGCTCGGCGTCGGTGCAGGAGACGGCGGACTTCGCCGCCATTGCGCACAACGCCACACTGGAGAGTCGGATTCCTTTCATTCACTTCTTCGATGGCTTCCGCACCTCGCACGAGGTCGGTAAGATCGCGCAGATTCCGAACGAAGTCCTCCGCGCCATGATTACCGAGGAACGGGTGTTAGAACATCGCTCCCGCCGCCTTACGCCGGATCGGCCGGTCATCCGCGGCACCGCGCAGAATCCCGATGTCTATTTCCAAGCGCGCGAGACGGCGAACCAATACTATCTCCCGATTCCGGCCTTAGTGCAGAAGGCCATGGACCAGTTTGCCCAACTGACAGGCCGTGCCTATAAGTTGTTCGAGTATGAAGGCGCCCCGGATGCTGAGCGCGTGGTTATCGCGATGGGTTCCGGCTGCGAGGCGATTCATGAGACGGTAGAGTATCTCGTCGCTAAAGGTGAGAAGGTTGGCCTGCTTAAGGTGCGACTCTACCGGCCGTTCGAGTTAAAGAGTTTCCTCGCCGCGCTGCCCCCCACGGTCAAGTCTATCGCCGTGCTCGACCGCACCAAGGAACCTGGCTCGCCTGGCGAACCGCTGTATCTGGATGTCGTCCAGGCAATCTTCGAGCTGGCCGAGACTGATGGTAAGAAGTTCGCCAGGATGCCCATCGTCGTCGGTGGCCGCTATGGCTTGTCCTCTAAGGAGTTCACGCCCGCGATGGTGAAGGGCGTCTTCGACAATCTGTCACTCCCGCAGCCGAAAAACCATTTCACCATCGGCATCGAAGATGACGTGCTCGGCCTGAGTCTGCCTTACGATCCGTATTTCTCCACCGAGCCGGCGGATGTGGTGCGCGCAGTGTTCTTTGGCCTGGGTGCCGACGGCACCGTCGGGGCAAACAAAGACTCGATCAAGATCATCGGCGAATACACCCAGAACTGGGCGCAGGGTTACTTCGTGTATGACTCGAAGAAGTCCGGTGCCGCGACGGTCTCGCACCTACGTTTCGGGCCGCGTTACATCCGCTCGACTTACCTAATCTCCCACGCGAACTTCGTTGCCTGCCACCAACCGTCGCTGCTCGAACGCTACGACGTGCTCAAATACGCCATGCCCGGCGGTGTCTTCCTGATGAACACGCCGTTCAGCAAGGAGGAAGTTTGGGACAAGTTGCCGGACACGATGCAGAAGCAACTTATTAGTAAGAAGCTGAAATTCTATGTGATCAATGCCTTCGAAGTCGCGAAGGCTGCCGGCATGGGCGGACGCATCAACACCATCATGCAGGTCTGTTTCTTCGCCATCTCTGGCGTGCTGCCGAAGGACGAGGCGATTGATCATATCAAGGACTCCATCAAGAAGACCTACGGCAAAAAGGGCGAGGAAATCGTCCAGATGAATCTCCGCGCCGTGGACATGACGCTGGAGCACCTATACGAAGTCACGGTGCCGGCTACGGTTACTTCCAGCTTGACGATGCGCCCGGCCGTGGCCGCGGAGGCACCGGAATTCGTTCGCAACGTGCTGGCTAAGATGATGACTGGCGACGGCGACGAACTGCCTGTTAGTGCGATGCCCGTGGACGGCACTTACCCGACGGGCACCACCCGCTGGGAGAAGCGCAACATCGCGCTGGAAATCCCGGTCTGGGATGCCCAAGTCTGCATCCAGTGCGGTAAGTGTGTCTTTGTATGTCCGCACGCCACCATCCGCAGCAAAGCCTACGAGCCAGCCCTGCTCGCCGGCGCGCCGGAGACCTTCAAGTCGGCCGAGGCCCGCCTGCCCGAATGGAAAGGCCAAAAGTTCACCATCCAGATCGCCGCCGAGGATTGCACTGGCTGCGCCATCTGTGTGGAAGTCTGCCCGGCCCGTAACAAGTCCGAGGCCAAGCTCAAGGCCATCAACATGCGCTCCGTCCTCCCACTCCGCGACGCCGAGATCAAGAACTGGGACTTCTTTCTCGGCATCCCGGATATGGATAAGCGCAAAGTCAAGCTCGACAACGTCCGCTCCGTCCAGGTTGAGCGCCCGCTGTTCGAGTTCTCCGGGGCCTGCGCCGGTTGCGGCGAGACACCTTATATCCGCCTACTCTCCGCGCTCTACGGCGACCGGCTTATCATCGCCAATGCCACCGGCTGTTCGTCTATCTACGGCGGCAACTTACCAACGACGCCGTGGTCACAGGACGCCGTGGGCCGCGGCCCCGCTTGGGCTAACTCTTTGTTCGAGGACAACGCCGAGTTCGGTCTCGGTTTCCGCGTCTCGGTGGATAAACAGAATGAGTTCGCCAAGGAACTCCTTAAGTCCCTCGCGCCGCAGGTTGGCGACACACTTGTCACCGCGATTCTTAACAACACGCAACGCGACGAAGCTGCCATCTATGACCAACGCGAAGCGGTCGCGGAGTTGAAGACTAAGCTCAAAGCCATCCTATCGCCCGCCGCGACGCAACTTACTTCGCTCGCCGACATGCTAGTGCGGAAGAGTGTCTGGATTCTCGGTGGTGACGGCTGGGCTTATGACATTGGCTACGGCGGCTTGGACCACGTCCTGGCCAGCGGCCGCAACGTCAAGGTCATGGTCCTCGACACGGAAGTCTATTCCAACACCGGCGGCCAGTGTTCTAAGTCCACCCCGCGGGGTGCCGTCGCCAAGTTCGCCGCCGGCGGCAAGCCGCTTGCGAAGAAGGATCTCGGTCTTATCGCGATGACTTACGGCAACATCTATGTCGCCTCCATCGCCATGGGCGCGAAAGACGAGCAGACGCTTAAAGCTATCCTCGAAGCCGAGACTTACGACGGGCCGTCACTTATCATTGCCTACTCGCACTGTATCGCCCACGGCATCAACATGAACAACGGCCTCCAGCACCAGAAGGCCGCCGTCGCCTCCGGCCAGTGGCTGCTATACCGCTACAATCCCGACCGAACTAAGGCGGGCTTGAATCCGCTTCAGCTTGATTCCGCCGGCCCGCAGAAGATGCGGATCGAGGAATACACCGGCCTGGAGAACCGCTTCAAGATGCTCTATAAGATCAAGCCGGAGGAAGCCAAGCGCTTGGCCGCGCTGGCCCAAACCGACGCCGAATCCCGCTGGCGTCTCTACGAGGCGCTCGCGGCCCGCGACGTCAAACCCAAGCAACCCGCACCCGCCGTCGCGACAACTCCGTCGAGCGTCGAGTAAGTGAACTAACCAGCAATCTACCGAGAAAGACTTAATATGGATCTCAGCACGACTTACATGGGATTGAAACTGCGCACGCCGCTGGTTCCCAGCGCCGCCGCGCCATTGACCGAAGAAGTGGATAACATCAAGCGTATGGAAGACGCTGGCGCCGCCGCCGTGATCCTCTATTCGCTTTTCGAGGAACAGCTCCGCATCGAGCGCCTGAACCTCCACCACGCCCTCACCGATAACACCGAGAGCTTCGCCGAATCGCTCACTTACTTCCCAGAGCCGGACGATTACACCGTCGGCCCAGAGATGTATCTCGAACACATCCGCAAGGCCAAGGCCGCCGTCAAGATACCTATCATCGCCAGTCTCAACGGTTCCTCGGCTGGCGGCTGGACCGATTACGCCCAGCAGATGCAACAGGCTGGTGCCGACGCCATCGAGTTGAATATCTATTACATCCCGACAGACACGGACCTCTCCGGCGCTGATGTGGAGCAGACTTACATTGACATCCTCAAGGCCGTGAAATCCGCCGTGACGATTCCAGTGGCGGTGAAGCTCAGCCCGTTCTTCAGTAACTTCGCCAACATGGCCAAGCGCCTGGATGACGCCGGGGCCAACGGACTTACTCTCTTTAACCGCTTCTATCAGCCCGACATCCACCTAGAAACCCTCGAAGTCGAGCCGAACATCCTTCTTAGCACGCCGATGGCCATGCGCCTGCCGCTGCGCTGGATCGCGCTCCTGCACAAGCGGATCAAGGCCGACCTCGCCGCCACCGGTGGCATCCATCGCGCCTCCGATGTCATTAAGATGCTCATGGTAGGTGCCAGCACCACGCAGCTTTGCTCCGTGCTCCTGCGTCACGGCATCACTAAGATCACCGCCATTGAGCGCGAACTCTGCGAATGGATGGAGCAGCACGAATACGAATCTGTCGCGCAGCTTCAGGGCAGCCTAAGTCAGATCAACTGTCCCAACCCCGCCGCCTACGAACGCGCCCAATACATGAAGGCCATCTCGAGTTACAAGGCCGACTGACGATGGGATTGCACTTCACTCCAGGGCCGTCTCTTCGGAGGTGGCCCTTTTGGTTTCCGCCATGACGGGGTGCTGCGCGGCCTCCGCCATCCTGAGCCGTGGCAACTGAGTGTTCCCAGCGAATCCCACTCACCCGCCCTGTCGGGCACCCTCTACCCATCCGATGAGGAGAGGGATGGGCACTGCCATTTAGTTAGTGTCTGGCATTAAACGCGAATCACCCTGCCAGCATTGAGTTTCGGGTGGGTGAGTCGGGGCGAATGTTGACGTGGTGATATTATTGATAGGAATTTGGTTTCTTTGGTTTCTGGACGCTTCGCGGTTCAGGTCTAGGTTGGATTTAATCAGCCATTCTTGGTCAATCCAGCGCGCCTCCTCCGGCGGTGACTTCGGTGCGCGGACGGCTCAGAAAATGTAGCGCGCGTGGCTGGCACTTACCGGGACTGACCCTGTTACCGGCAACTCATGGCAGCAACACCACCCGGTAAAACCGCTGCGGGCCGGCGGGCGCATCCGTAGCGCGCCCCGCCGAATTGGTGGCCGTGACGGTTCCGCCCAGGTTGGTCCAACAAGTTTGCGCCGAGCACGCCTTGTATTGCAGTTGGTAACTGCGCCCCGGCACTGCCTCCCAGGTTAGCACTACCGCACCGCCAAATGCTTCGGCGGCGATGGCGAACGCCGTCAACGGCGGCACCGTGTACGGCACGCCCTGCCGGATGGTCGCATTGTCGCTGTCAGCCACGAACACGCTGCCGTGGTTGTCCACCGCCAGCCCCTGCGGGTAGGCGAAGCGCGCCCCGTCATTGGTGCCGTCGGCCGCGCCGCTGCTGCCCGCCAGACCGCCGATGGTATTCACCACCCAGTTCGCTCCCACCGGCGTCAGCTTGCGGATGGTGGAATTAACCTGGTCCACCACATACACCACCCGCGCACTGTCCACCGTCATGCCCGCCGGATAGAAAAACCGCGCGGCGCTGCCGGTGCCATCGTTTGTGCCGTAATATCCAGCCGTCCCGGCGATGGTGCTGACCACCCAGTTCGACCCCGCCGGGGTTGGTTTGCGAAGCTTGGTTTTCATGGGAACCGGATTTCCGGCAGTTGGCGGATAATGTTCAGGGTTTCGAGGCTGACTTGGACGACTTGGCCCACGAGCCGGACGATGTATTGCTCGGCGTCAGGGCGATTGGGGTCGCTGGTGAGGTTTCCGTTGGGCGCGAGATCCCTCAGCGGACGCTTCGTGCTGCGGGTCAGTTCAGAGCAAGTCTGAGATGAGCGAGCCACTCCTCAATGAAGGCCCGCGACACCATGCGGTGGCCGGTGCAAAACATATTGTCCCGATCCGAGCGCCTGGGTTTGAAGGGATAAATGCGAATGGCCCACAGCACGTTCTCCCAATGCCGGAGTGAGACGCGGAAACGCACGCCGTTGTCCGGGTTGACCAAGGTCAATTCGCAGGCTTCGCGAAGCAGTTCAAAAGTGGGGCGGGTGCGTTTCATGGGAACTTCAGTTCGGGAAGCGCGCGGATGATCTTCAGGGTTTCGAGACTGACTTGGACGACCTGGCCCACGATCCGGACGATGTATTGCTCGTCGTCGGGACGGTTGGGATCGCTGCTGAGGTTGCCGTGCTCGTCGCGGGACGTGCGGTATTGGTCAATCACCCACTCCAGCGCGGATCGGTTGCCGAGGCGATAGTCGAAGGCCGCTTCGGGAATGTCGCTCAGCGTGAGAAAGTCGTTGTAAAAAAGCGAAGCTCGGTCCTTGGAAAGCTTCATGGCCTCCACGCGCCAATCGAGCGGCACGGATTTATTCTCGATACGCTTCAGCGGAAACTCCGGCTGCCGCTCGTAATTGATGTGCAGGTCGGCGAGCCGTTGGCCGGCGGCGGCAAAGGCGCGGAAGGCTTCGCGGTCCTGCTTGAGTTCCTTGGCGGTGCGCTCATCGCCGGTGTTCGGTGTGCAGTCCAGCGGCGCGGAGACGACGCCGGCAGCGAGCAGCGGGATGCGCGGGAGATCGCGCTTCAGATTCTCGGCGTAACGCTCACGGTAGGCGGGGTAATGCAGCATCGCATAGACGTAGTGGAAGATGTCCTGCCGGGTGATCGCGTTGTCGTCGTAGTGGTTTTGGAAACGGACCAATGCTTGACCGGTAACGTTGTCGCGGCGTCCTTTGCCACCGTCCGAATATGTGAACAACGGGAACGCGAAGGTTGCGCAACCAAAACCGCCAACAGAAACCAAGTTGGGCAGCGCATCGGCCACCAAAGTTGCGAACGGCCGCTCAACAGTGAGATTGACGCAGATCATCGGGTTTTCCCGCTGGCTCCGGCTGCTGGGGAGAACTCGACCGGTCCCGGCCGGTCCACCACCGGGCCTTGTCCGTACACCTTCAGCTTCGTGAACGGCCGGTAGAGCGATTCCCGGATGGCCTTCGGGTCGAACACAATCTCGACCTCACGAGCGAGCTTCAATTTCAAGTCACGGCTCCACTTCACTTTCTCGCAACTAACAAAGTTGTCTATGTCTGCCGGCCTCCCTTTGTACTGCCAGCGGTGCAATTCGGCGTTGTAGTCGTCCGCGAACTGCTCAACCCGCTTCGCCAACCGCTCTGCGTCGAAGTCATAGACTACTTCGTCGCGATTAGTCGAGACGCCGAGTGAGTAGGTTTTGAAAATAACCGGGACCGTTGTGCCCGACTTGGCCTCCTTGCTGCCGATAGGCAGGAACGCGGCAAACTCCGCATCGTTCTTGTTCGTCAGCCAGTGGTGTTTCTTGTCCGGCTTGAGCGTCTTCCAGGTCACGCCCGCGATGGACACCTTGGTTTCGAGGAAGCGGTATTTCTCCTCCTTCCGCCAGGGCACGGGCACCGCATGATAGAGAATCTTCGCTGGTTTCTTGGGCGCGTCCTTGGCCTGGGGCAGTTTGATGAAGAGGTTGATGCTCACCCCGACCTGGATGCCGAAGACGTTGTGCGTGGTGCCGGAGAGCTTGGGGTTCTTCCGCACGTTGCCGCCGAGGTCGAGGACGTAGATCAGGTCGAAATCCTGGGCAAGGTGCTGGCGCATTCCGTCGAAGGTCTTCTCGGCGATGAAGCTGTCGTTGTTGACGTAGCAGACAATGCCCTGCTCGCCGATGCGGTCGGTGGCGAACCGGATGGCCTTGACGTAGGGGTCGGCGAGTTTGCGGAGCAGCGTGGCTTGCGAGTCCGCGCCGTAGGTGACGCTGACACGACGGTCGAGTTCGGGATACTTGCGGTTCTTGTTGTTGTCGTTCTCGTTGAGCTGCCCGGCATTGTAGGGTGGGTTGGCGATAATGACGCGGATGGGCGCGGCTTTCTGGCGGTTGATGCGCTCGGTGTTCTTTGGGCTGAAGGCAACCATGTCCTGCTGCTCGTGGCGCTCCTTGCCCGCGAAGTAGGAGATTTTACCATTGATCGTCTCGAAGGTGTCCACCAGGCAGATGCCCTCGAACGGCACATACTGCCCGGTTTCCTCCAGGCAGGCGTGCTCGATGTTCATGGAGGCGATGTAGTAGGGCAGGAGCATCACCTCGTTGCAGAAGAGTTCGTGGGCGAACTTGTGCGGCAGCGCGGTCTTGCGGATGGCAGCGATGTGGCGGATGAGGTTGACGATGAAATTGCCGGTGCCGGTGAAGGGATCGAGGATTTGCACGCCCTGGTCAGCGATGGATTTGCCGAACTGGTCCTGCAAAACCTGCTCGACGCTGGCGACCATGAAGTCCACCAGCGGCTGCGGTGTGTAAACGATGCCGTGGGTGTCAGCGACCTTCACGCTGAAGCCCTGGAAGAACCGCTCATAGACGGTGTTGAGGAAGGTCTGCTTTTCTGAGAAGTCGCTGATGGTGGCGGCAGCGCCCTCAATCGCTTTGTAGAAATGGTCCAGGCTCCGGAGAAAGGCGTCGCGACTGAAAGCTTTGCCCGTCAGCGCGGTGATGACCTTCTCGATTTCCTGGGCGATGACGTTGCGTTGGGCGAAATCCGCGAAGTCAAAAATCTTGCGGAACAACCGCTCCGTCAGGAGATGCTGGATGACCATCTCCTCCACGGCCGGCTCGGAGAGATTCGGGTTCAGCGAGGCGCGGCACAAGTTGTAGAAGTTGTCGAATGCGGCGCGGAACTTGGGATTGGTCTGGCGTTCACCGTGGATGAGTTGCTGAAGATTGGCGCCCAGTTCCGGCACTTTTTCGCGGAAGCGCTCGGCCGCCTCCTCCCAATCGGCGATCTCAGGAATGACAAACTCGCAGAAGAGCTTGAGGACGTAAACGAGATCGTCGGGTTGCGTGAGGTCAGCTTGATAAACCAGCTTCCCGTCCTGGTAGAGGACCGCGCGACGCGGTTCCTGGAACAGGATGTTCTCCTTGGGGTAGCCGGCGGCGAACTTGTGCTTAATCTCCCGCTCCAAGTCGTCGTCGGTGTCTTTGGCTTCCCAGACGCCGCGTTTGATATGGCAGTTGTCCAGCAACGCGCCGTCGGCTTTGAGCGGGCGCGCGCCTTTGCGCTTGAGGGCGTATTCGGGAACCAGTTTCCAGTCGAACTGACGGGCGCAGACTTCCAAGAGTTCTTGGAAGGCGGAACGGACAGCCGACTCGTGCTGGATGCCCAATTGGGCGAATTTGGCCAGCGAGCGGTAGTAGGTTTCAACGACCTTGTGCGTCGCTTTGAGTTGCAGCAGGGGCATGGGTCAACAGGCTGGTTTAGTTCGTTGCAGTCGTGGGTTGTGAATCGGTTTCTCTACCGGCCCGCAGCGTAAGCCCGGCGTGGCGGCGGGGGCGGCCGGCGGCCAAGCCCCGCCCTGTAGGAGGCGACGTAAGGAGACTTACCGCGCCGCGCTGCCAGGCCCAGGGCGGAGCGCCGATTTGTAGTCGGCTTTCCCCGTTCCTCCCGCCGCCAGCCGGTGGCAAACCGGCGCTCCAGGGCGGGGATGGTGGTTGGCCGGGGCGGGCAAAAAGCCGCGTCACCTCGGCACCTACAGAGTTGGTGAATAGTTTCGTGAAGGCCAGCAGTTTGATGTTCATGGCAGTTCAGTTCCTTGTGTGGTGTCCGCCGGGCACCACCCGTCCGGGACACGAACCTCCCACCGCCCCGCGACGGCCCATCCAGCGGGCCGTGGGCGGACGGAGGTTTGACCACGAGGATCACCCCAGCCCAGCTTGCACTCTTCAGCGTAACACACGCTCGGACAATACCGGAGCACGCGGGGTGGTCAAGGGCGTTCCCGCCCAAAATGCGCCGGGAAACCGGGGCGCTAGCCGACCGCATCGCTGGGTTGGCGCGCTCCAGCATTCGTGCGCTCGACGAAATCGTCTGGGCCGTGAACCCGCGGCACGACTCACTGCAAAGCCTCGCGGATTACCTGGTGAAGCTGGCGGGCGAACAGATTGATAGGAATTTGGTTTCTGGACGCTTCGCGGTTCAGACAGGCGTGACGCCTGTCCTGCTGTGTTGACATGGCTCCGCTGGCTGGGACCGAGGCCCCGGATGGCTGCCAGCCGAAGAGCTGTTTCCGCCGGATGATTTCCGCAACGGTCGCCGGGACGAGCTGTTCCCACGCCGGGTCGCCGGCTTGGATTTTCTCCAGCACGTCGCACGAGCAGATGGACAGCAAATCGCGGTGGGAGGGCGCCAGGCCGATGATCCCGCAGTTCTCGCGCAAGTGCTGGTAGAGTTACCAGTTCTTCGGTGCGGTGCGGAAGGCGTCGGCGGTGGTCATTTCGCCGGTTTCCAGATTGAGCGTCGGATAGACGAAGAGGCGGGCGCGGGCGCGAAAGAGCTGGCCCAGGCCGCCGAGCAATTCCTTGCCGTCCACCGCCACCCGGTCGCACACCGGATCGCGCTTTCCCAAGACATAGCCCTGCCAGGCCAGCATAGCCAGAGGGCAAAGCAGAAAGTAGAAAGCCGAAATGGAAAAGCAAGCGCACGCGAAGATCAATCCACTCTTTCCGGCCTTGCTGATTTCTGCTTTCTACTTTCTGCTTTCTGCTTTGCCCTCTGAAGGGGAGGTCGAAAGTTGAAGGTCGAAAGCCAGGTCAGTGGCGAAGGTGGCCAGATCCCGTTGGCCCAGGCAGACTTCGCACATCAGGCGCAGACGCTCACTGTGATCAGGCTCAGCACTTCTGACCCCGTGGAAACTGGGTGCGCCGGTAGAATCCCCCTCACCCGCTCTAACAGACATCCTCCCCCCCGCCGCGGGGGAGAAACCAACGGTAAGCGCAGGCTCCTGCCACGGATTGGGCTAAACCGAATCCATGCAGATGAACTGACCACGGATTTCACGGAGGACACGGATAGGCAAGGTTGGGCAAGAGTTTTTGGCTTTCGCCAGCCAGTCACTGGCTGGTTAGTCAAGCAAAGCGGAAAAACCACCGTTCCGCCCTATCCCATCCGTGACATCCGTGGTTGATCCTCTGAATAGTTACGGCTAAACGCAGGCCCGGCCTGACGCAAGCGGGTATGGCCGCTCACCAGACGCCGGGTATGAAGCGGTATCTGACGCGGTGGCAATAGGCGGTGTAGGCTGGGTCGCGGCTCAGGAGTTGTTCCTCGGTCAGGGCGCGGAGCACGTAGAGCGCGGTCCAGGCGGCAAACCCGGCCAGGCGCCCGCCAGCGAAAAGGAGATACTCCCCCCAGTGGAAGTCGGGCCGGGCGGGGTTGACGACCAGCACGGGAAGGATGGTCATGAGCCAGAACAGGTTCTTGGCCAGGTAGCCAGGATGCCGCAGGTACCGGTAGGGACCCCACGTCACGAGGCCGCGATGGGTGAGATTGCTGGCGCGTGTGAACAGGGAGTAGGAGGCCGACAGAAGCAGTAGCAGGCAGGCGACCGCCGCCAGCCGGCAGAGCCATGTGAGCAAGCCGTGGGGATCGGCGAGCAGGACGATCCGCGGGTTGTCGAAGGACGGACCGAAGAGGTTGAGCGTGGGCAGGTTGAAGGGCGGATAACAGGCGAGGCAAACCAAAATGGCCAGCGGCCGCGTTTCGACGTAGCGGACTTCGTTGCGCAGGCACCCGGCCTCGGTGTGGTAGCCGACGACAAAGATGAGCGAGTCCAGGAGGAACACGGCACTGACGAATATCAGGTAGCCGCAATCGAGCGCGGTCCACGCGCTGGCGGCATTGAACTGGCGCACCACGTAGTGGATCTGATTCCACTCCTGAAAAACGGAATTCACCATCAGCGGCCCGAAAAAGAGTTTGATAAACAGGAACGTCAGGGCGTGTGTCTCGCGGTAGCTGACGCCCAGCGGCACGGCGGGCCGGCGACGAAACCGATCGCCGGCGCGCCCCCAAACCCGCGCCAGCAAACGGGCGAGGAGCAGGTTCTTCGAGTTGTGCAACGAACGCGGGCGCCAGGCCAGATACACCGGCAGCGCCACGACGATGTAGGCGAGGTAGAGCAGCCCGTAGAAGCTGCCAGCGGTCACGCCCCCGGCGCGGATCCGGAGGAGGCTTTTGAACCAGGGGTTCAGGAACAGCAGCGTCAGGAGCGTGCCGTAGAGCACGACCGAGACGGCATAGTGGCGAAGCACGAGACTCGCCGGCGGCGGCGGCGCGTCGTCGGCCACGAGGGTCAGATCGAGTTGGGGTGCCAGGCGGTCCAGCATCGGGGTTGCACAATACTTGGCGCAACCCCGCAAGCAAGTCTGGCGTGTGGCCGACGTCTGGCCACCACCCATTTTGACCTTGCTCTTCAGTGACCGGCGGCGGCTGACGCGAACCGCGGCGGAACCCACGCCCAGCATGGCTCGGCCGGAAGCCCTCGTCCTACCATCCGAGATGCGGGGCAGGCATTCTGAGCCTGTTCGTGACCTGTTTCCGCCGCCGCGCGCTTTTCGGCGGCGAGAACGTATTTTTTATTTTACACACCGCCAGTTTCGGGCAGTATTCGTCGCGTTGAGCGGTTCGGTTCCGCTGCCACTGAGGCAACGGGCCGCCGCTCGCTCACATACAACAAATCCTATGGACGACATCAAACCGCTCTACGAAGCCATTGTTAACGGCGACGCCCGCGCCGCCAAGACCATCACTGACAAAGCCCTGGCCGCCGGCATGGAGCCGATGAAAATTGTCACCGACTACATGGTTCCCGCCATGAGCGAGGTCGGCACCAGGTTCGAGTGCAACGAATACTTCGTGCCCGAACTGTTGCTCGCCGCCCGCGCCATGAAAGCGGCTATGGAACCGATCCGCCCGCTGCTGGTGGCCGCCGGCGTCGAACCGGTAGGCCGCGTCGTGGTCGGCACCGTCAAAGGCGATTTGCACGACATCGGCAAGAACCTCGTGGCGGCGATGCTCGAAGGCGGCGGGTTCGAGGTCATTGACATCGGCGTCAACGTCAGCCCCGAGACGTTCATTCAAACGGTGAAGGACAAGAACGCCAACATCGTGGCTATGTCCGCGTTGCTCACCACCACCATGCCCGCGATGAAGACCACCATCGAGGCGATGAAGCAGGCCGGCATGCGCGACCAGGTCAAGGTGCTCATCGGCGGCGCGCCCATCACCCAGAAATACGCGGATGAAATCGGCGCTGATGGTTACAGCGAATCTGCCGCCGGTGCCGTCGCCCTCGCCCGGAAGGCCACCGGCAAGTAGGCTTCCCGGCGCATGCATCCACTCCTCGCCGCACTGTTGGCGCGCGGCCCCGTCCTCACCGATGGCGCTTGGGGCACGCAGCTTCAAGCCCGCGGTCTGGCCACTGGCGAATTCCCCGATCTTTGGAACCTTACGCAGCCGGAGCGCGTCGCCGAGGTGGCCCAGTCCTACGTGGACGCCGGCAGTCAGGTGATCCTGACGAACACCTTCGGGGCCAACCGCATTCGCCTGGCCGAGGCCGGCGCGAGTGACCGCGTCGCTGAGATCAACCGCGCCGGGGCGGATATTTCGCGCCGCGCCGCCGGAGCTAGGGCGAAGGTTTTCGCCTCCATCGGTCCCACCGGCAAGATGCTGATGACCGGCGAGGTTTCGGAGGCGGACATGCGCGCCGCTTTTGAGGAACAGGCCACCGCGCTCGCCGCCGGCGGGGCGGATGGTTTGGTGGTGGAAACCATGGCGGACCTGGCGGAGGCGCAGATTGCCGTGCGTGCCGCGAAGGCGACCGGGCTGCCAGTAGTCGGCTGCCTGGTCTTTGACTCCGGAAAAAACAAGGACCGCACCATGATGGGCACGACGCCGGAGCAGGCGGCGGCCGGCTTGGCCGAAGCGGGAGCGGACGTCATCGGCGCCAATTGCGGACAGGGCATCGCCGGATTCCTGCCGCTCTGCGCGCGCTTCCGGGCGGCCGCCCAACTGCCGATCTGGGTGAAAGGCAACGCCGGTCTGCCGCAGATGGTGGACGGAAAAGCGCACTACACCACGACGCCAGAGGAGTTTGCCGCTTACATGCCGCAGTTGATTCAGCAAGGTGCCAGCTTCATCGGCGGCTGCTGCGGGACATCCCCGCAGTTCATCGAAGCCGTCAGCGCCATCCTGAGGCGACCTTGCTGACCTGGAACCGTCGGCACATCAACAACCTCCTCCTCCGGTCCTCCGGGCGCGCATTGAGCGGGCGGGGGCCGCCTTCGGGTTGGCGATCCCGGACATCTGCACGCCCGCCGAATTGATGAAACTGTAAGCCATGAAAGAGAACGAAACCCTGGAAGAAATTCACCGCCTCCGCGCCCAGGAAACCGCCTCCGCTCGGCGCGAAGCACCGGCCCAACCGGCGGAAAAACGGCCGTGAAACCAAACCCACTGTCGCCTGCCCATGCCGGCCCTGTCCGCAAGTTCCGGGTGCCACCCGTCGTCGCCGGGGCTAGGCGGGCGCGGATGAACTGCCGCAGCCGCAAGCGGCGCTCCCGCGCCGCGTTCCAAGACCTCGCGAAATTTCGCCCGGGGCCCGGCATGGCGGAGGGCGGAGACGCTTTCGGCAAACTTTTTCCGTCAGATGGCATCTTCCGCGTAGCCTCAGAACTCCTGACCCGAGGAATCAGCGTGGGCCGCCCGGTGAGGGCACCGGGCCATAGGCGCTAACTCAAGAGGCTCTTTCAAACCCCCCGTTCCTGTAGAGCGTGAGCTTCCTGCCGAGCTATGGCGTAGTGGGGCAGCCGCCCCGGCTGCCTTAGGGCCTGTTTGAAAATACCAACCGTGGTAGGGCGAGGC
>CAINDV010001014.1 GCA_903847485.1 uncultured Verrucomicrobiota bacterium | reverse complement strand
GGCGTTGGCACCACTGCTCGACCAATGGTCGGCTGAGGTAGCGGTCGGGAGCGTGCCTTGGTCCAGGAACAGTCGCACGGTGCTGGCATGAAACGCGGTGTGCTTCCAGCGGCGGGCATCGCCGGGAACGTCTATCCGGTAGCGCAGGACGCCGCCCGCCGGAATCATGTTTGTAACAAAGCCATTCGGGAAAGCGAGCAAGCCATTGATTGTGGTAATGGTCGAGCCGAGCGAGGAACCAATCGCGAAGGTAGAATCCTTCACCGCCCGCACTCCGACGTAATAGTCCGAGCCCGGGCGCACCGGCGGCACATTCAAAAGCCAGTCACCGTTCGTGGCGAACGCGGGGTAAGGCCCGTGGTTCTTGGCGTCATTACTCCAATCGAGATACTCGGCAACATGAGTGCCCTGCCCTGGCGGCACGGTGTCACGCAGGTAAAGCACCACCTCCCCGGACTGCCTGGCCAAGTTGAGAATCCATTGGTCGGGCATGGCGGTCGGCAAAGCGACGCGGTAATAGCGCCAGTCTCCCGCCGCCAGGCTTTGATTGGCCAACGTGGTGTCAGCCAACGGAAGTTCGCTGATGGCCCCGGTGGACACGGACAGCCGGTAGCGGACATTTGACCCTCCGGCGGCGTGAACAGCAAGGTACCAAGTGCCGGGAGTGAGTTCTGTGTCGGTGCGGCCATTCAAGACCGTCCAATTGCCGTACTCGGTGCCGACGGCGTTGGTAAGGGCGCGGTTGTAGAGGGGCCCGCCGGCACCAGTCGCGTTGTGGGAAAGCGTCGGCGGGGCGTTAGTGCGCAGGTATAGGTTGGGATTGCCGCTGATGGCGTCCAGTTCGGTGCGCAATAGGCCGTGGTTGTCCGGCGGCACGATTACAGCGTAGTAATGGAAACTGTCCTGCTCCAAGTCGGCACCTTGGTCGGCCGGCAGAGGGATCCCGTCTGTGCTGATGCCGGTGTCGCCAAAGATACTTCCTTGCGCCGGCAGTCCCGGAGTGGTGACAACCTGACCGATAGCTGGCATGGACCAAGCCGGGCGGACCAGTTCCAGCGCGGCGCTGGTAAGTGTGTTGGAACAAAGACCGGTGGCCAGCACCTCGACATACCAAGTGCCCGGCGAAAGGTATTCCGGCACCAGCACGGCTTGGCGGGCAAAGAACGCGGAGGTCCCGACACCGGTGCCGCTGGGCAGCGCGCCGGGGCGGACGCGCATCTGCGGATAGCCATAAGCCGCACCAAGATTAAGCTTCCAGCCTAACACTGGACGCCCTTCCAGTGTGGCGGGAATCTCTACCTGAAAATAGGCGCGCTGGGCGTCCTCCAGCATGAAGGAGAGGCTGTGTGATAGGCCGTTCGTGTTCAGCCGCGCATCGAAGTTCACCACCCCGGCGGGTCGCAGCGCCTGGCTGGTCAGAACATAGTAGCAGGAGTTAGTGGCCTTGATCTCGACATACCAAGTGCCCGGCGAAAGAAACGGCGGGAGGAAAGCGGCCTCGCGGGTGAAGTAGGCGGAGGTGTTAGTGCCGGTGTCGCTGGGCAACAACCCCTTGCAAACCCGCACTCCCGGTGCCCCGGCGAGCGTGCCCAGGCTTAGTTTCCACCCCAACACAGACTTACCTTCCAAGGTCTCGGGCACCTCGATGCGGTAATAGGCGCGATGCCCATCTTCGAGCACCGCGATGACAGTGTTCAATAGCCCGTTGTCATTCAAGCTCGCGTCAAAGTTCAACGCCCCAACCGGCAACGACCGGGCGCGGACCTTAAAGATGCTTTCGTTCAAGAGACCAGCTTGCGTAGTCAGCGAGTAGTTAGTGGCCACAGGATTCGGCAGGGTAACCACACTGGACGATTGCCAAAGCGCTACAGCCCCGCCATCCCCGCCGTAGCGGTTAGTGGCCGCAGGTGGAAACGCGCCGAGCGCCAAAGTCATGGCCGGCGCATTGGATTGCGCTTCCAGGCTGACTTCCAAGGCACCAATGCCACTAGGCACGCTGAATTGCCAGGTGGCAATTTCACCGCCCTCCAGCGTGGCTTGGCCGAGCAGATCACCAACAGTGCCGAGGTTGACCGGCGACAATTCGCCCGCGCTCCAGAGCAGGAAGTCCGCCGACCCGGTACCGATGCGCGCCACCGCATTGCTGGGGTTTAGCCCTTCACTAACCACACCCAGGTAGTAAGTTCCAGCAACTAGGCTGGCGGCGGGCGACACCGGCAGCAGGAGAAGATGCTCGTTGCCGGGCTTGTGCATAGCCTTCCCGCCGTTAAGTGTGGCGAGCGCATTGTTGGTTAGCGCGCTGATGCTCGGAATGGCTCCGCGTTGGGCGAGGAGTAAGCTCTCGCCGACATCCACGATCAAAGCAACTTTCCAACTCTGACAATTCGCCGGCACCGTAACACGATACCAAGCCGCCTCGCGGGCGGGAAGCACTTGGCCGTTGAAACCGCCGTCGAAGGACAAATCCACGACCGGCACCTGGTAGCCAACACCAATGCCGCGGCTGACAATGGTATAACTGGAAGGCGTCGCGCTGCGGTTGTTAGTGACGCCCACATAGTAAGTGCCCGGTTCCAACGGATTACCCATGCCAACCTGAAACACTCGCCCGGTGGAAGAAGTGCCGTCCGCGGCGTTCAAGCCGGTCCAATCCAGTTCCGGCACGAGCTGCAAGCCTGTGGCCCAACTCGCCATGCTGTAAAGCTGGTTCGCTGACGTTAGGCTGTTGGGGGTCGCGTCGCGTCGGATCACTAGCCGCGGGTTACCACTCGTGACGTTGGTAAGGCGTAAGTCCCAGCCTACTGCGCCGGCCGGCACGTTCACCCGGAAGAATCGCCAGAGATCCAGCGGTTGGTTCGCCACGCTGAGGCTGCCTCCGTCAAAGGCAAGCACCGGCGTTGGATCTTCCACATGCAGCCGCAAGGTGTAAGTCAGATCGGGATAAGTCTGGTTCGTACGCATCGCCACTACGGTGACAGAATACACACCAGCAGTGGGGCTGCTAATAACTTGCCGGTAGGGGGCGGCAATCGTGATGCCCTGGTTGGTGCCATCTTGTCCATAGAGGGCGGTATCCAGCGCCATCTTGTTGTCGGCGCGCAGGCGCACCCCGGGCGTTCCCACGTAGTTAGTTTCGAGACTTACCACCAAAGACTCCATGCCGGCGGGGACGCTGAATTGGTAAGTGAAAGATTCGCCGTTCTCCAAGTCGTTAGTGTGCAGCACATCCTGTCCCGCACCGCTTACCAAGCCTAGGTCCAGAGGCGTCACTGGGCTGGTGCGCGTCAGGGCGTAGTCCGATGGGCCGAAGCCGGCGGTGTTCGATCCGAGCGCTATGTTCTGGCCTTCTCCGACGACCGCCAGATAGTAGGTTCCCGGCGGCACCGTCGTCTGAACCCCGGGCGGCCCGAACAAGCCATGATCGTTACCCGGTTTGTTGAACTTGTGGCCGCCCGCCACCAGCAGGGCGGAGACATTGGTCCCAGCGTTGATGTTGGGCAGGAAATCCTTTTGCACCGCTACCAAAACCTCGCCCGTGGTAGCCGCGAGCCGCAGCTTCCAAGCCGGTGTGTTAGTGAGGATGTCGAGCGAGTAATAGGCCGCCTCCCGAACGCCCAACCCGCTGCCAGTCACGGTGAGGTTGCTGGCACCCAGCGGTGTTACCGGAATCAAATTCGTGCCGCCGATGCCCCGGCTGATGAGATTAAAACACATCGGGTTGGCCGAGCCAGGGCCAGTGCCACTGCTAACTCCGATGTAGTAACTGCCCGGCTGTAGCGGATTGCCCATGCCGACGGCAAAGACGCGGCCAGTTTGACTGGTCAGATTGGCGTCGCGCCCATAGCCGGTCCAATCCAGCCCCGGCGCGATTTGGCTCCCGACTATCCAATTGGTGTCGGCATTCCAGGTCCAGGCACCGCCCGCCGCCAGGCGGGTCGTCAAATCCACTGGGAAATCCCCGCGGCAAATAACCAACCGCGGGTCTCCGCTAGTTACATTGGTAAGCCGGAGATCCCAGCCCAGAGCGGCTTGTGGCACATCCACACTGAAGAAGTTCCATTCCTTGGAAGCCAAACCGCACACGCCTACGCCGCCGCCGTTGAAGGCCACGGGGGTCGTTCTGGAGATCAGTGAATAGATGCTGAGAGTATAGCTGGCGGGCGAGTATTTGCCGGCCACCAGTCCCGCTTGAATCAGCAAGGTGTAAGTGCCCGCCACCGAGCTGGGGAGGCGGATGTAAGTCGGGCTTTGCCAGTCATTGGTCCAGCCTCCCTGGCGGCCGTAGGAATCCAGCGTTCGCGGCAAGACAGACCCGGCGCGCAACGTCATGGAAGGGGCACCCACGATACCATCAAGGCGTGCCACCACGGCCAGCGTGCCAGGCACTACACTAAATTGGTAAGCTCGGAGTTCCCCGCCATCCAGAGCACCGGAGGTGATGATGGCGGAGCTGGAGGTGGGATCCACGCTCCCCAAATCGTTCAGCGGCACCGGGCCGTAACTTTCGACCGCATAACTGCACACATTAGAGCCGATGCGGGTGCCCGCCGGCAACTCGCCTTCACTTACCACCCCCAAATAGTAAGTGCCGGCGGGAATGATGAAACTTGGCTGGTTGGGGAGCAGCGCGAAGTGCTCGTAGCCCGTTTTCTGGAGCTTGCAGCCAGCTAGGCTGGCAATGTTCGTCGTTTGCGCCGCCCCGAAGTTGGGCAGGCCATCTTTGCGGACCAATAGCAGTCCGTCACCCCGGCTGAAGCCCAGCCGCACTTCCCAACTCGGTGAGTTAGTCGGCACCTCAACGCGATAGTAAGTCGCCTCGCGCGGAAGCTGGGAGTTGCCGTTGGCGACGCCATTGCTATAACTCAGTGATGCGACCGGGATGGCGCAGTTGGTTCCGATGCCTCGACTGACCAAGCCGTATTTCATAAGATTGGTGGTCGTGCCGGCGGTGCCACTGGTGACGCCGACGAAGTAAGTGCCCGGTTCGAGCGGATTACCCATCGCCGCCATGAACACGGTGCCGATGGCGTTCGACCCGCTGGAGGATTGCGTCCAACCGGTCCAATCGTTGCCCGATCCTACTTGCGCGCCGCTGGGCCAGTTAGTCGCGGCCCAGGGGCTCCACGCTCCGCCGCTGACCGTGTGGGTCGTCAGGTCGGAGGGGAAAACCTCCCGGCAGACGGCCAGGCGCGGATCGCCGGCGGTGATGTTGGTCAGCCGCAAATCCCAGCCGAGAGCATCCGCCGGGACGGTTACCAGAAAGTACTCCCAAGTGTCGGAAGACTGGTTGGTTATTACTACCAGTCCGCCGTCGAACGGGGTAATCCGGGGCTTCTGGGCGGCGACCTCAAGCGTGTAAGTGGTGTTGGTGTATAGGCCAGCCGACACGCTGGCCGCATGCACTAACAAAGTGTAAATGCCCGCTGCCGGCCGGGAGAGGCGGATCAGATTATCATCCGACCAGGTCGCGGGCCAGCCGCCACTGAAGCCGTATGGATCGGTGGGCAGAGTGGCCAGTTGAACGTCAGCGCGCAACGACAGGCGGGGAT
This sequence comes from uncultured Verrucomicrobiota bacterium, assembly GCA_903847485.1. Lineage (GTDB taxonomy): Bacteria > Verrucomicrobiota > Verrucomicrobiia > Limisphaerales > JAJXZI01 > CAINDV01. The sequence continues at coordinate 6,787 of CAINDV010001014.1, read as the reverse complement.
TGCCGCCCCGGTTATTGAGGCGCACTTCGATGACTGGAGTGTTAGATTGCACGGTGAATTGAAAGCCGAGGATTTCCCCGCCTTCCTGAGCTTGCGCCCGGGAGAGAATAGTCAGCCCCAAAGGATCCACAGTGCCGAGGTCGAGCAAGGGCAAGGCCCCTTCGCTGGTGAGAGTAAAGCTACAACTATTGGAACCAGTGGCCGTGGTGGTGGGATTCTTGCCCTCGCTCACCACGCCTAAGTAGTAAGTGCCCGCGGCGATGTTAGTGGCCGGTGAGACGGGCATTAGGAGAAAATGCTCGTTGCCCAGCTTCTTCAGTTTGCTACCGGCTAGGTTGGCGGGTGACATGCCGGTGGCACCATAGTTAGGCAAACCGTTGGTGCGCATTACCAGCAGCGCGTCACCACTGCGGGTTTCCAGATGCAGCTTCCAACTCGGTGTGTTCGTAGGGACAACGACCCGTTGCCAGGAAATGTCGTGGGGCAAGAGTGCATCACCCGAGTAAGTGCCGCTGAAGGCCAAGTCATTGAACGAGGTCTCCGGAAAGAGGCCGCGCACCCGTAACTCGTAACTCATGGCGTTGGCGCTGCCCGGTCCTGTGCCGCTCATGACGCCGATGTGATAGGTGCCCGGCTCCAGCGGATTGCCCTTGCCCGCAAAGAAGAAATGGCCCACTTCATTAGTGCCATTGGAGGCGGTAGAGTAGCCGGTCCAGTCCTTGTCGGCTCCGATTTGTGCTCCGCTAGGCCAGGTGGTCGAAGCGTAGGGAATCCAGGTGTTGCTGTTCACTAGGATAGTGCGCAAATCCACGGGCAGAATATCACGACCCACCACCAGGCGCGGATCGCCTCCGGTGGAGTTGATCAACTGCACCTCTAAGCCCAGGGCGTTCGTGGGCACCACCACTTGGAAATAGCGGGCCAGACCCGCCGTCTGGCCGGTCACCGTATTGGTGGCGAACGTAGCTGTCAACGCCACCGGCAGGCTGGTCATGGCTTGGGCGGTAAGTTGGAACGAGCCGAGCGCCTGAGTCGTGGAGTTGATTCCTACATACCAAATGTCCGCCACCTGTCTGGGGCGTTGGAGATAGCCTTTGACCGAAGATACGTCTATGTTACTCCGCACGGTTTGAACCGCGCTTTGGAGGAAGTTACTGCGGGCGCTCCAGCGGCCCGGCGCGGCGTTGCGGCGCAAGGCTATTTCTGTGCTCGGTGCCTGATTCTGGAGAAAGAGTTCCCAGCCCAGCGTGCCCAGTTGGGCGTCAATGTCCGTCACGCGATAGAACCGCCAGCCGGCCCGGCCCGGAAGATCGTTGGTAACCGCAAAAGCGAATGGCACATCGGTGATGACTGGCTGCGAGTTGCTGAGCGTGGCGCTAAAAGGCGGCGAGCCATACACCGTGAGGTAATAGGTGCCATCCGTGAGCGTCGGAGGCACCAACGTGATAGTCCGGAAGGCGCTGGCGTTGGTTTCGGTGAAGGCAGTGTTGACGTACTCATTAGCCACGTCCGCCTGCCGGACGGCGAGGCTGGGCCGACCGGTGACGGTGGCAAGGTCCAGTTGCCAGGCAATCTGCTGCGCTGGCACTGGCACGCGGAAAGTCACGTAGCCGTAGTCAGTAGCGACGAGGTTGGTCGCCGCTCCGAACGGCAGGTCAAAGATAGGCTGCTGGCGCGAGTCCAGCGTGAAGCTGTCTCCCGGCGTGCCGACTACCGTCATGAAATACTCCTGGTCCGCCTTGAGATAGGGTGGCGTCAGTAATATCTGGCCGGGGTGGAGCCATTCGTAAGTGGCCGTCGAGTAAGGATGCGCGGCAGTGTCTTTGTGGACCAGCAGGCTGTTGGTGGCACCGTTCAAGCCCAAGCGCCAGGCAATCGTGTTAGTGCCGATGGTGGTCCGGTAGAAGTTCATCCCTTCCGGGCCAATCGTGAGATTGGTGCCACCGCGGTTGTCGGCCGCCGGCGACGGCAGCGGCGTGATATAGGCGTTGCCTGAGCGCAATGACCATTGCGAGCCCGGATCGGCAATGACCATAACATACCAGAGTTGGTTGGTGGCGAACTGATTGCCCCATTGGTTCGTCGCGTAGGCAGCACCCTGGATCATCGCGACGCCGTCACTGCCGGGTTGCATTGAAAAGAGATCGCAAATCGCCGGGGCGGGGTAATTCGGAGGAACGGGCAGACTGCTGCGACGCAGGAAGAGACTCGCTTCGCCGGAGACTAAGTTCAACCAGGTGCGCCAGAGTCCGGAGTTAGCGTTCGACGTGGTGAGTGTAAAGAAGTAGTCGCCCCCCAGGAGGCTCTGGTTGGTAAAGACACTACTACCGGCGGCCGTCGCGCCGGAATCCCAAGCCAGCGGAACGATGGCCGATAACTCCGTACCGAGCGTGTAACTAGCGCTGCCCGTAGCGGTCTTAGGTAGAGTGATGGCCACGAAGTAAGTGTGGGAAGTGGCTTCGTTGCTACCCAGGAACAGCGTATCCACCGCACGATTCACGCTTTGCTTAAGGTAGGACGCTCCTGGGATGGCACCGCGCAGGAGCGCAATGTTCGGGTCCGCGCCCGAGGCAGTGAGCACCAACCGCCAGCCGGGTAGATTGGCGGGAATGTCAATTTGGAAGATGTTGGAAGCCCCGCTGCTCAACGTGCCGGAGACCGAAAACACCACTGGTTTGAACATCGGCATCGCTCCCAACCGCGCGTCGCTGCGGTTAGTTATTAGTTGGACCGTGAAGGCGTGCGCGGTCGAGTTGGTCGGGGTCTGGACCCAGACATTATAGTTGGTGCCTGCCACTAACTCCGGCCCTTCCAGGTTTACGCTGTTGTTGGTAAAGTTCAGCCGGGCGACGAAGTCGTAGTTAGTTACCGCCGCTGTGCCACCGCGCTTGACGTAAAGATGCGAAAACACCGTGGCCGTGTTGGCGACTGACAGGGAGAAATTGGTGACGCCCGCCGGCACCGTGAAGGGGAACCCCGCGCCACCGCCCGGCTGGTTAGTGCCCACCCATGTTTGGGCCTGGGCGTCCCGGCCCGGGGCCAGCCCGAGCAGGAGTAGAGTCGTAACGATGCAAGAATGAATTGGGGCAAACGAGTTTTTCATGTCCAGACCAGTACACCGCACCCCAAGACCGGTCAAGCGAAATTGTTAGCTCCTGCGGCGCTGGCCAACACCAGTAGCGGCGAACTGGGGTTCGCCGCCCCCAACCGTTTTCCGCCGAGCATAGGGCGGCGGTCGCCAGACCGCCGCTACGCCGGGCGGCTGATGGCCACGCAAAACTACCGCTTGCTCTGCCACGCTTGTGACTGGCACACTGACCGCGTCAGATGAAACGCCGCCCTAACCAACCGCCCGCCGACCGCCGCTACGAAACTGCGGAGTTGCCTTGGCTCATCGTTCCACCTTCACGTCGCGAGGCTGCGCCCAACTTAGTTGCCGACCTGGCGGCCTTCGTCGAGTTTGGCGCGCCCACCCGGCCGATCGAGATTCCCTTCAACAACTCCGGCCAGAGCGCCAGTGTGCCGGCCTTCGTGAATGAGTTCTGGACCGCCCGACAGCGCCAGGCCAGCTCGCTCCACGAGGTCTCCTACCGCGCCTGTTTCAAGCCTCAACTGCCGCGCTTCTTCATCGAGCGCCTCACTCAGCCGGGCGACGTCGTCTATGATCCCTTCATGGGCCGCGGCACCACACCCGTCGAGGCGGCACTCCTCGGACGCGTGCCTTTCGGCAACGACATCAACCCATTGAGCACTGTCTTCACCCGCCCGCGCCTGCACCCGCCGACGCTCGACGCCATCGCCGCACGGCTCCACGGATTAGATCTTTCAGATGCCGATGAGTGTCCCGAAGACCTCCTAGTTTTCTACCATCCCGAGACACTACGTGAAATCGCGGCGCTCAAGAAATACTTCCTGCGCCGCCGCGCCGCCGGTTCGCTGGATGCCCTGGACGACTGGCTCTGCATGGTTTCGTTAAACCGCCTCACCGGCCACTCACCGGGGTTTTTCTCCGTCTATACCTTGCCGCCCAACCAAGCCGTCTCGGTAGCCGCGCAGCGGAAGATTAACGAAAAGCGCGCGCAAATTCCGCCGCGCCGCGAGGTGGTGCGGATCCTTCTCAAGAAATCGAAACAGCTTCTCGGCGACGTAACTCCAGAAACTCGCCGCACCCTGGCCAGCGTCGTGGACCGCGCCCGACTTACCACGGCACCGGCCGAAGCCACGCCGGGCATCCCGTCCGCTTCCGTGGCCCTCGTCGTCACCTCGCCGCCGTTCCTGAATGTCGTCCAGTACGCCGCCGATAACTGGCTCCGCTGCTGGTTCCTCGGCTTGGACGCCAAGACCATCCAGATCACCAGCCCCACTAAGCTCGACACCTGGCAGGCCGCCATGACCGGCGTCTTCCGCGAACTCCACCGCGTGGTCCGCCCCGGTGGGCACGTCGCGTTCGAGGTCGGCGAAGTCCACGGCGGCAAGACTAAGCTGGAGGAATACGTCCTACCCGCCGGGGGCGCTGCCGGCTTCGTTCCGCTGCTGGTAGTTATCAACGATCAAGCGTTCACTAAGACCGCCAACTGTTGGGGCGTGGATAACATGAGCAAAGGCACGAACACCAACCGCATCGTGCTCTTGCGCCAGCCCGGCGGGTGAGGACTGATCTAAGTCGCGCCACCGCGTAGGAACGCTCTGTTTCCACAGTACGACAGGCGTCGCGCCTGTCTCTTACCACGAAAGGAAACGCCCGCCTATTAGTGAGGGAAGGGGCTGAAGATCGAGACCGACGCAACGTCTGTCCTATGCGCCGGGCCGCGTCTGCGCCGAAGGTTCCAACGGCATAGACACGTCTTAGCTGTAACCATGCAGTTGAAACCGCCAAGAAAACCGCCGGGACGCGAGAAACGCAGAGGGAAACGGCTGCTTGCAATCCCGCCAACCAGTCACCAATCAGTGAATAATAACCAGCCTGCCCCGGCGCTGTCTTCTCTGCGTCCTTCGCGCCTCGGCGGTTCATTGGCGGGTCTTTCGTCTGCATAGCTACGGCTTAGGTGAAAGCACCGCCGCGACCGGTGGCTCAGGGTTTTCCTTCCGAGCTGGCGGCGCGGATGGCCGCGAAGGTCTGGCGGATTTCGGCCCCAGTTCCCAGCGTCAGGTAAAGATCGTATTCGAACTTGAAGCCAGGCGTGATCGCGAACCGAACGACTGGCGCGAAGTAGGAACACGAGCCATGCTCTCGGCGGCCGTCGCCAAAGCGGTAACAAGTCAGGTCCGTGGCGACCGGCACATAGCCGCCGACACCGAAATCGTCCTTGTCCACGTATGCCGCCCAATGCTCCGTCATGCGACGGGATTCATTAGGCCAGCCGGGTTGAGAACGCGTGACTGGGGCGTCGGTCCAAGGCTGCGGCCCATCATAGAGCACCAGCGTGCTGAGGTCTGGTTCGACAAAGAACGCGGGCACCTCCTGGCTGCAATTCGGATGGTGGTTCGTGCCGGAGTAAGTCATGCGGAAGCGGACATGGCCCACCTTACCCGTGAGTGTGATCCATTGCTCCAAGATAACTTCCGGAAGCGGCGTGCCACTGGCCCAGTGGATGCCTTCGCTCTTCGCATAGAGCGTGGTGGGGCCGGCCTTGAGTTCGAGAAGTTTCGCCGGGTGCCCCTTGTAATCGCCGCCCTGCACAGGATTCCAACGCCAGGGTTTCTCAGCCCACAGCGAGCCGTCACTGCGGCCGTAATAGGACTGCTGGATGAAACGGCCCTGGTCCCAGTGGTTCAACAGATTGCGCTCCGAGCCACTGCGGGAAAAATAGCCAATGCAGGCACCGGAAGTGTTTTTCACACCCAGGCAGACCTGGCCGTTGTCGAGATAAGTCCAGTCGCCCTTGGCCGGTTCCGCAGCGGGCGCAGGGGATCTGGCACCAAGCAACATGAGAGCGACGAGGAGTCGAGTGGCAAGTCGGCGATTCAGCATGGGCTTATGGACGTGGGGTCAGCCGTGGTCATTCAGCCCGAACGACGCAATTGGCTCCCTGATGTCGGGGTTAGCGCGAGAGTCCCCGGAAGAACCTCTGCGGCTCGGCATTCGGTGGCCAGAGTAATAACTTAGAAGTGTTTGTCAGCGTGAAATGCGTCCAGCTTTGCCATTCAAGCGGGTTGCTGATACCTGGTGCGGTTTCCACGCCATAGGCAGCGCCCGGACAACCCCCCAAGCGCAGCCCCAACCCCGAACTAGTCCCTGGCTCTACCGACAGTCGCGGCGGCTCGGCCCGGAACTCGAAGGCACGCCAGAAGGAACCGGCCCCCGGCGTGGGCGGGTTCTCGAAAACCACAAGGCGGTTAGTCAGAGTGAAACGCAGCCATTCCGTCCACGGGGCGGCGAGCGCCAAGTTAGTGCGATACGCAAGCCCGTAGCCCGCACCGGGCCGTCCGTAAAACAGGAGTTGCGGTTGGGGTGCCATGCGGCTCTCCAGCCAAGGTTCCCGCGCAATCACGATGATATAACCATCCACCGCCGCCCCGTTGGTGATAAGAGTGCCGATGGCCCGCCAGGCCAGCAGGTTCCCCGCGTCGAGCATAACCTTGGCGGAGTGGTAATTGGATACCGCCAGGAAGTCCAGCGCGGCGATCGTTCTAACACTGGCAGCGGTGCATCCTCCGATTGTCGGTAGATTTCAGTTCCAGAGGTGGGGATCGTCGCGGTTTTTGACGAGCACGCACAACCGCAGCAGGTGGGTCAGGCCGGGCCGGCCCCAGGCTTGTCCGCAGCCGCGCAGGCGTTGCTGCAGTT
>CAINDV010001013.1 GCA_903847485.1 uncultured Verrucomicrobiota bacterium | reverse complement strand
AACTGCAGCAACGCCTGCGCGGCTGCGGACAAGCCTGGGGCCGGCCCGGCCTGACCCACCTGCTGCGGTTGTGCGTGCTCGTCAAAAACCGCGACGATCCCCACCTCTGGAACTGAAATCTACCGACAATCGGAGGATGCATCGAATTTGCCCGGCCGCCCGTTTCCCCCTTGCAAAAAGGGAACATTCCTTTCAGACTTTGCGTGCCGCGCCAAACCTTGCGGCACTATCGCGTATGAGCACAACCGCAAATATCGAACTGGACGGCAAGACCTACACGCTTCCCACCGTAGTCGGCACGGAGCAGGAGAAGGCGATTGACATCTCGAACCTGCGCGCCGTTTCCGGCTATATCACGCTGGACGACGGCTACGGCAACACCGGTTCCTGTCAGAGCAAGATCACCTTCATTGACGGCGACCAAGGCATCCTGCGCTATCGCGGCATTCCCATCGAGGAACTGGCCGAGAAGAGCACGTTCGTCGAGACGTCCTACCTGGTGATCTACGGGCACCTGCCTAATCGGACCGAATTGCGCGGCTTCTCGGATTTGCTCACCAAGTATCAGTACCTCCACGAGGACATGCGGTTTCATTTCCAGGGCTTCCCCGCCGGTGGACATCCGATGCCGATCCTCTCGGCCATGATCAATGCCGCGAGCTGCTTCGACACCGACCTGATGAACTGGCATTGGGGCAAGCGGCATGAGTTCGACGTTTATGCCGCGCGCCTGTTGTCACAGGTGCGCACCATCGCGGCGTTTTCCTACCGCAAGTCCCACGGCCTGCCGCTGATCTACCCAAAGAAGTCCTACAAATACACGGCCAACTTCCTGCACATGATGTTCTCGATGCCCTACGAGGACTTTGAACTGAGGCCGGAAGTGGTGCGGGCGCTGGACCTCATCTTCCTGCTGCACGCGGATCACGAGCAGAACTGCTCCACCGCCACCGTGCGCCTGGTCGCCTCCAGCCAGGCGAACCTCTTCGCCTCCGCCTCGGCCGGCGTCTGCGCGCTGTGGGGCCCGTTGCACGGTGGTGCCAACCAAGCGGTCGTGGAAATGCTCGAACAGATCCACAAGGAAGGCGACGACGGTTCCAAATTCATCGCCGCCGCCAAGGATAAGAACAGCGGCCGGCGCTTGATGGGCTTTGGCCATCGCATTTACAAGAACTACGATCCGCGTGCCAAGATCATTAAGAGGGCCTGCGATCAAGTGCTCAGCGCGCTCAACATCAACGACCCGCTGCTGGAGATTGCCAAACATCTGGAAGCCGCGGCGCTGCGCGACTCGTATTTCGTCGAGCGCAAGCTGTATCCGAACGTGGATTTTTACAGCGGCATCATCATGCGCGCGCTGGGCGTGCCGGTGGAGATGTTCCCGGTAGTCTTCGCCATCGGGCGCATGCCCGGCTGGATCGCCAACTACAAGGAGATCATGGAAGAGCCGAAGAGCCGCATCTACCGGCCGCGCCAGGTTTACATGGGGCCGACGCTGAATCACTTCGTGCCCATCGAGGAACGCGTGTAGGCGGTCCTTGGGCGGGCTAAGATTGGCGTGCGCCGTTTTCGGGTGGCACGCGGGTTTTCTTTTCCAAGGAAGTTCCCGTGCCGTTCGGATCGGCTCACCCGCCGTGAACCTCCGCAGCCTCTGCGGTGAAAGGTGGGGCTTGGTTCAACCACAGAGACGCGAAGTAAGCAGAGTTCCAAACCGAGATTCAGGTGAGGAAGCAAACTGTTCCTTCCTGACCTACCCACTGACCGGGAGCCGCCGCGAACCCCTGTAAATGCGGATACGACCACAGCGACAGCCGGCCTCCCTTTCACATTTGTGGCCGCCCCCGAATCCGAAGCGAGGTTTACAGGGGGGTTAACCGAAAACTTTCGACCTCGCATCGGGACCATGAACCGGCGAAACCTTGGTAGCGCAGTGGAACAAGCTTCCAGCCTGTTCCACTCGACGCCTCATAACGGGAACGCTCGGGCCAGGGCGATGCTGGCAAAGTGGTCCCCCCCAAACACCAGTGCGATGGCCACCACCGGACTGAAATCCACCCGGCCCGTGCGCAGTGGCAGCCAGCGCAGCGGGCGCAAGAGCGGCGCCGCGCTGGCGCTGGCGTAGTCCCACAACGGATGCCGGCCCAGATAGACGTGGCTATTCACCAGGTGGCCCAACAGAAGCGCGGCGATCAGATACTTCACACTCAGGAACCAGCCCGCCCACACGAACCAGCCCTGCGCCAGCCACCGGGCGCTGAAAGGCGCCGCCGGCAACGCCTGCACCCGTTCCAGCAGCGGCCGTAGCGCCAGCCACACCAAAACGGTCGCGAGCATCGGCAGGAACAGTTGCAGCGCCCAGTGCCAGCGGCCCACCGGCCAGAGGTTCAGCCGCACCATGCGCTGCCAGCGATCCATGTCGGGCATTCTGCGATTGATCATCGCCAAGAACAACAGCCACAGGTAAAGCGGGGCCAGCAGATTGCCGAAGCTTAACAGCGAGAACAGCAGGATCCGGTCGAGAAGATCACTGCGAAACGGCAGCAGCGTCGCCGGCAACTCCAGTCGCGGCGTCCAGTTCAGCGCCGGCCCGACTTGCCAGTAGAACACCGCCCGTATCAGAAGCAACCCGGCGATGACGAGCGGATAGGTCCAATCGCCCGTCCGCGACGAACCGGCCTTGCGCAGGGTGCCGACCAACGTGCTCGCCATCGGCCGGGCCAGCGGATCGAAGCGCGACGCGCGCCAACTGATCCAGAGCAGCAAGGCGGCGATGTTCAGGATGGAATTTACCAGGGGCATGGAGGCGTTGAGAGGCGGAGCACGTTAAATCCCTGGGCGGTAACTATTCAATAGGGCGGGGCACTTTTAACGCAAAGGGTGTTGATCGGAAGAGGTTCCGGTCACCATTTGGGGATCGGCAGCCAAATGCTCCAAGGCCTGTCTTTCCCTTGCGTCTTTGCGTCTTTGCAGTGCTATCCCCGAGAATCGTCGCTCGCCGCGAAGGTTTTTCCAGCGGGTTGGAGCGCCGGTTTCCAACCGGCCCGGCGCGATGGGTCGCTCCAAGCCGGTTGGAAACCGGCGCTCCAGTTTGGCTGCGGCTCCGCCGCGCTATGCCTCTGCATTGAATCTTCACTGAATAGTTACAGCTAAGAGGTTGAATTGTTAAATCGTAAAATCGGATTCTCCTCGGCCACTTGCCAAGAACCGGACCAATTCTGCGCAACGTAACGCTTCCAAGATTTGAGGATTTTGCGATTCAGCGCCGCCGCCTCACATCATCTTCAAGAGCGTTTCCGCCATAGCCGATGGCGTTTCCGCCACGCCGATGCCCGCCGCCTTGAAGGCTTCGATCTTGGCTTCCGCCGTGCCTTTGCCGCCGCTGATGATCGCTCCGGCGTGGCCCATACGGCGTCCCGGCGGAGCGGTGGCTCCGGCGATGAAGCCAGCCACCGGCTTACGACAGTGTTGTTTGACCCACGCGGCGGCCTCTTCCTCCGCACTGCCGCCGATCTCGCCGATCATGATTATGCCGTGCGTCTCCGGGTCGTCGTTGAAAAGCTGGAGGACGTCCATGTGCGAGGTGCCGTTCACCGGATCGCCGCCGATGCCGACGCAAGTGCTCTGGCCGACGCCCCGGCAGGTGAGTTGCCAGACGGCTTCGTAAGTGAGCGTGCCGCTGCGCGACACCACGCCGATGTGGCCCGGCTTGTGGATGTAGCCCGGCGAAATGCCGATGCGGCAGCCGCCGTGCGAATCCTTGCCCGTGCCTGGTGTAACGAGGCCGGGGCAATTCGGCCCAATGAGCCGCGTCGCACGGCCTTCCATGGCCCGCTTCACTTTCAACATGTCATTGACTGGGATGCCTTCGGTGATGCAGACGACCAGTTCGAGGCCGGCGTCCACGCCTTCCAGAATAGCGTCGCCGGCAAAACCGGCAGGCACGAAGACGGCGGACACCGTGGCACCGGTGGCCCGCACGGCCTCGGTGACGGTGTCGAAGATGGGCACCTTGCCCTCGAAAAGCTGTCCGCCCTTGCCGGGGGTGACGCCGGCAACGACTTGCGTGCCGTAATCGAGGCTGAGTCTGGCATGACGCGCACCGAAGCTGCCGGTGATGCCTTGGATGAGAACCTTGGTGTCGGGTTTAACGAGGATGGACATGGAATGTTTGGGGGTTGGTAATGTCAGTCGAATCTCTGTCGAAGCGTTTCAGGAATTGCGTGCCGGATGCCACACGGCGTGAACGCGGAGCGCATCTTGGCACAGTTCGTAGTAAATGGCATGGGGAAATCCCTTCAGGCACACATGGCGGATCTGCTTCCGACCGGACGAGCGGGCGTTGCTGGATTCTCCCGCAAAGCAGCCAGGCGAGTCCTGACCTCCAGCCAGAACCTCCGGCCAAGATTTGGCCGCTGCGCGTCGTACCACCGGACGGCCTCAGCGATATCCACTCCGGCGGGCGGCGTGATGACAATTCGGTAATTCAACTTTGGGGAAAAAGCTGGTGTTCAAGCTCGTCCAGCGTGCAGCCCGATGCGGGGTCGCGGTCGAAAATATCGACACGCCGTTCCAGTTCGGACAGCAGCGGAACGGGGATCGGCTGCGGGTCGGAATCGGCGGCGATTTGCGCCAGGAGGTCGTCCACAAGCCGGGCCTTTCCCGGCAGGCTCAAGGCGTAAATTTCTTGGTTGATCAGCGCGGTCATGCCGTGAAGCTAGTCCAGCGCGGAGGGCTTGACCATCCTCGATTGACCGGGGCAGGAGAATTGGCGCTGCGGTGATGCCTTGGAAGATGCAGGCGCAAAAAGGAATTCGTGCCGGCGCACCTGCTCCGCGGCCAGGTCAGCACCGGTCGCGGTGGTTCGGAAAGTCGCGGCGCCCGAGGTGAAAACCAATGGTGGCGGCGGCCTCCGTGGCGACGGGGGGCCGAGCGCCGCCCAGAACCCCGTCTTTGCGAGGAGTTT
>CAINDV010001012.1 GCA_903847485.1 uncultured Verrucomicrobiota bacterium | reverse complement strand
GGGGTGTCGGGCCGCAGCAGGTGAAGTTCCCCGGCATAAGGGCACGATTTGGCCTCCCATCACGAAATCCCCCCCGCTTGCATACCGCCCAAACGCAGTCCCGATCAACAACGACAGCCCTTTCCTCCGCTGGGGACAGGCTCTAATTAACTGCTCTTTCTGGGTTGAGCCGTGCCGTGGCTACGGTCATCATTGCGCTCATGACCACGGTAGGTCGCGGTTGGCCGACGCGCGTCTAAATTAATCTTCAAGGCAAGACCGGAGAGATTGCGCTGGATCAGATTCGGGCCGTTGACAAACGTCGCTTGGTGAAGCGCCTCGGCAAGCTGGATTCCGAAACCGCAACCGCAGTCTTGGATACCATGGACGAACTATTCGCACCGTGACTGGAGCACCAGTCTCCAACCCGGCGGAATCAATCTTTCCTCCCCCCCCCCCCCATCCAATTTTCCCGGCGGCGACTGCTCTTGAGCGAACGGCCCAACCGACCCACCACGGCGACACGCCCGCACAAAGCGAACTCCGTTCCGAACCGGTGAGCGGTTACTTCAACCTCTGCGGCATCTGGAAAACACGGTCGGAAAGCTGGGAGAGCATCTGCCCCGTTTGCTGGTCGCTGACGTCATTGCCGAGCCGGATAGTGCGACTAGGCGTGACCCGGTTCAGCACGACGCAGTACTCGCTGTTCGCCATGATGCCGAGCAACTCGCCGTTCTTGGTGAGGACGAGATCGCCGCGCGAGGGGTTGAACTTGCCGAACAAACCCCGGACGAAACTGCGGTCGAGCCTCACATACTGCGGCAGGGCCGGTTCAATTTGGAATTTGCACTCGCCATAGTAGCCCTCGTTAGCGCCCACAACGAGGGCGTCCGGAAATTTCAAGGGATCGGTTGCCGCCGGATAAGCCTTCACGCCCAATTGGGTCACTTGGGACTGGCTCACCGGTATGACTACGACGCGGGGATCTTCCGCGAGAAAGGAAAGCTGCCCCGCGCCGAAAGCCACGGAACCACGAGAGGGGGTGACTAGGAGCCGGTTCCAGTCGGTGCCTGGATTCTTCAAGGCCAGCGGCGTGTCATCTACATGCAGGAGCAGGTAATTCTGCTTGCCTTCGGTGAAGATCAGGCCCTGGGTGAACTTGTCATGCACCGCCCGGCTAAACAGGCCGAACAACCCGCTGCGCGTGGCAGCGAACTGTGCCCCAACGCGGTTGGTGAGAAACTGACCGTAGATGGCGTTCGCCGCGAGGGGGCGGTTGTCGCGTAGCTCCCGGGTCAAATCGCCTGACTTCTGGGCCAGCGTCCCGACGTTGGTGGCCAGCACGGTCGTGTACTCCAAGATTTTCGCCTTCTCCTCACGTTCCGCCTGCACCGTGCCGCGCAATTCCTTCACCTGCTCGCTCGTGAGGCGCTTCTCGGCTTCGGAAACCTGAAGTTGGACATTCAACTGCTGCTTCTCGGCCAGCGCGGTTTGCGCGGCCTGCTCGGTCGCCACGAGCTGCTGCAACACGGCCTGGGTCTTTTGTTCGCGCTGTTTCAGGTCGGCCTCCAAGGCGGCCACCATTTCCTTGGAGAGCAGGTTTTCCGAGCTGGCGGCAGCGAGCTTGTTCTGGGCCTCCGTCAGGCTGGCCTGGGCGGCCGCCGCCTGCTGGGCAAGGGCGGCACGTTCCTGCTCGATTTGGGCGGCGTGCGCCTCGGTTTGGCGGACGTTTTCCTGCAACTGACTGACCTTTTGCTCCAAACTGCTGGCGAGTTGTTCGCGCGTCTGTTTCTCGTCCTCGAGCGCGAGCCGCAAGGTGCCTACGAGGTCTTGAGTGCCGTCCGCCCCCCTGGCTTGGACGGCGGGGCGGACCTCGGTTCGGGGGGCCTTTTGCGGTTCAAAGCTCGAGAACGCCACCAGCGTGACTAGCAGGAAGTCGCAGAGGATGATGAGAATGGAACGGTTCATGACTGGGTTTCACTTTCCATGATCAACTGCCGCCGCAGCGGACGGACATGAAAAATCTTCAATACCGAGACGAAGATGATGCCGAAGGAGGTGGAGGCATAGGCCATCATGGAGATTTTGCCGATGCCGATGGACATGAGGATAAGAGCAATCACCGAGCCGACGAAGCCGACATACAGGCCGGCGTCGAAGAGCAGGTCTTCGTTCTCCAGCAGTTTGAGCTTCATCCGCGCGACCAGGGGTTGACGGCGGATCTCGGCCAGCTTCATCAGGCAACAGATATAGATGGTCGCCTGGATGACGAAGAATAGGATCAGGGAAGCAATGGTGAGGTCGTTCATATGTGATTGTGTGATTTGTTGCAGTTTAGACCCAGTCGTGCCCGCGAGATTCGGGAATTGAAACAAGACTGGAAATTCATTGTGCTGGTCCGGCAAGCCGACAAACGGCTCCAGTGTCATGCCCACGACGAAGGTGATGGCCAAGGCGAACACGCAGTCGGCGGCGAGCCGGAAGCCAAACCGGATGCCCAAGGCCGAGGTGATCATGCCGATGGCGCGGGCGAAACAGAAGGCGGCCACAAACAGGAAAGAGTACTTGAGCACCAGCGCCCCGGCCTGCGTGGCCACAGCCGTTGGCATAAGACCGAAAAAAACCGTGCCGAACGGATCGTAACCGGTCACCCGATTGCGGAGGCCGGCGTAGTAAATCCGCTGCTGTTGTTTGGCCAGCAACTCGACGGCACCGCGTCCGTGGCTCAGCGCGAAATTGAGGTCGTTCACGCCGGTTTCGGGAAAGCGCGCCAGATATTTGGCCACGGCGCGCGGCCGGCCCGACAAGATGGCGGCGGAATAGATGGCGGCGGTGGAGCCATCGTGGGACCGCATGGCCTCCGCCAGTTCGCGCAAGGTGGCAAAGTCCTCAATCTGCTTCATCAGTTCGGTAAGCGAAACCCAGTCGAGGCGTCGGCCCAAGGAAAGGAGGTCGAGATAGACAAGCTCGAGCGAGCCGGAGGCGTCGCCTTTGTTGGCGCGCATGGAGAGCCACTCGAAAGCGTCGCGGAAGGATGGGCTGAAATAATCGCCCTGATTCAGGAGGGTCGCCGTGAGGATCGCGGCTTCGAGCGCCTGGCCCGCCGCGGTGGCCGCCGCCGGAAAGTGGACGGTGTTGGTCAGGGTACGGTTGAGCAGCATCTGTCTCACGCCGGGGCGACGGGAGCCCTGCAACACTCGCAGTGCCTCCGCACGCGCCGTGCGCTTGATGAGCAGATCAATGATGGGCAGAGGGGCGGCGGCATGGCCTTGGCCAAAATCCGCTTTGTCCAAAACCGAGGAGGCACCGCCCAAGGCGACGAGCAAAGGATTGTCGCGGGAAAATCTGGCGATCCCCGCACTGAGTTGTTCGCTGTGGGGCACACTTTCGGACTCGGCTGTGCGCCAAAGCATCCAAGCCGGACCGAACTTTTCCGTGCTCAACAAGGTGAGGCCCTCTTCGATGAGGGTAGGCGCAGCCGCGTCCGGTTCCCCGCGCCCGGCGCGCTCAACGACGGAGGCGTCCACGGCGCGGAAATGCACCGGGACGAGCAGGGCACAGCCAAAGAGCACTGCACCAAAGATCACCAAAATGGCTAACCAGAAGCGTTGCATGAAACTTCCGCCGGCCTCGAGTCTAAGGCTCGTGCAAGGCGGATTTTGACGGGAATTCACGGTCGGACGCCGCGCGGTTCCGAGGCATTCAAAGCGTTTTTGATGGCCTTGTCAATACTCTGCACCAAGGCCATCATCTCATTCCGCAGGGCGAGGGGGCCTGACCCGGTTTATTGGCTTACTCAGCGCGACGTGAACGTCAGGATTTGCACATCGCGCGGATTGATGCGCCCCAGCAACGCCACGAACCGCCGCCGGTAGCTGCCCACTTCCGCGTCCACGGTCACCTCGAACACCCGCGACCGCACATCGCAGTAGCGCATGACTTCCCCCACGATCTGGCGCGGCAGCCCGGCATTGACCAACTCGCCGGGGTTGCGCAAAGGCGTGTCGTCCTCCGTGCCGTCCGCGCCATCGAGACCGGCACGCAAGCGCACGATCTCCCCCGCCATGTTCTGATCTACGAAGGGCAGCATTTGCAGCACCGTCGGTGAGGCGGTGTTCACATTGATCTTGCCGGAGGAAATCGGGGTGAACAACTCGGTCAAGCCCACGGCAAACGTCGGCATCTGCTGTCGGGCGGCGGCAACCCGCTCACTCATCTGCACGGCGGCCAGGCTGTGATTCGTGGACGCTCCTCCCCAGAGCAATTCCGCAGTCACGCCTTTGATCATAAGCATCTCCATCATGTCGTCAATCGGGCCATCCTTGCAGGCATAGGCCGGCTTACATCCCTCATAGTAATCCTTCTCCGCTCCGCCCAACCGGGTGAGGTCGTTGCGGTCAATCCAATCCAGAATCGAATTCATGATCACGGAGGCATCCGTCGCGTCCACCCCGACGAGCAGCAAGCCTTGGTGCAAGAGCCGTTCGTCCGCGGCGTTGATGTTCATTTTGCGCTCGCAGTCCACGATTTTGACCGTGAACTTGCCGTTGCCCAATTCAACGTTCTCCAACTGGATGTTCGCCAGCGGGCTGTTCGATGTGCCCATGCCGCCCGGTCCTCCGGCCCATTTCTGGTTGAGTGAATCGTACTGCTCCACCCCGATCGCCAACTGCTGGCCCACGACGTAGCGCGCCAATTCCACCCCCGATCGCCCCATCCACTCCAACTCCCGCTCGTAGCCGGCATTGCGGGCGAGTTTCACCTCCACGCGCATCGAGTAGGCAAACCCCGCCGCCAGCACTGCCAGCACCACGACGGAGATTAGCACCAGGATCAAAGCAATCCCGCGCCTAGTTCTGGGTTGGGGTGTGATTCTCATGGCAGGTTGACCCGAATTCTGAAACTCGAATGACGAATGAAGTCCGAAAACCGAATGACGAATCGTTGCCTCCGTCGGCTAAGTTCTGTGCCAAGTCTCGCATCCGGTCCAACCAAGAACTCAGCGGGTTTCGTGCTTCGGACTTCGTCATTCTTTCGTCATTTGTTATTCGTCATTCCAGCTTCGGAATTCAGGATTAACCTCAGGTACCCGGCGGACGTCCTGGCACGACCGGCGGCTGCGGCGGCACCACTCCCGGTTGTCCCGGCAGTCCCGGCTGGCCCGGCGGCGCGACCGGAGCCAGTTGCCAATTCGGCGCCACGCCGGCCGCATGGACCGTCACCACCCGCGTGATTTCCCGGTCGGGCACCGTGCTGCCGCCGAAGGTGTAAGGCGCGGAATGTCCCAGCACCAGCGTGGCCTTGACCAGCCGGGGAATCTGGTTGGATTGCGTCCATTCCTCGACCCACTCGCCGCGCCGCAGATCCCAAAACTCGAACGTCAATTTCTTCACGTTGTGCGCCAGCACCAGCGGCTTGGCCTCCTCGTCCTTGTCGAACTCCATCAAGAGCGGCGCCTGTTTCACCACCAGCACCTTGTCGCCGTCCCGCCCCGATTTCAACGAAAACTCCACGCGCCGCACGTCCAAGTCGCCATACTTCCCGCTGCGCGGAAAGGAACTGGGCAGCCGCGACACAAAACTCAGCCGCGCATCGTCGCCGCCCTCCGCCACGAACCCGTACCAGTTCGCGTTCGCCACAAACATCTCCGTGTAGGCCAGCGCCTCCTCCAGCACCTCCATGCTCAACCGTTCCCGCTGCGCCGCCGCCGCCGCATCCAAACCGACCCGCGTTGCCTTCAAGATCGAGGTCCACGTCGAGTAAATCGTCCCCACCACGCCGGCGAGAATGGCGGTGGCGATCAGCACCTCGATGAGCGTGAAGCCCGACGCCGCGTTGCGACGGAGCCTCTTCATCGGCCCAGCCCCCGCAGTCCACCCATGGACGATTGCGACTCGGGCCGGTAAAGGAGGAAACTCATCGTGGACTCCTGCGGCTTGCCGTTTTGGGTGTGCCGGACCGTCAAATCAATCTTGAACAAGCCGTTGGAGGAAACCTCGTAAGTGTCCGCATACCAAGTGTAGCCCGGATACACGCCGGGGGCCACCGTGTCGAAATCCCCGGAGTCGCTGCCCTCCGTCAACTTGTTCGTCAAGCTCAACAAACCCGCCACCATGCTCGGATCCACATCCGGCTGTTGTAACACCCGCGCCCCGCGCAAGCCGGTGCCTACCACCGAGAGGATCGCAAACACGCAGGCACACAAGATGGCGGTGGCGATCATCACCTCCACGAGCGTGAAGGCTGCGGTCGGCAGCCGCAGGAACGAACCGCCCAAGCCCACGGGCTGCGCGGACTTCACCACCGCTGATTTCAGGCGCTGGATCGCAGTTTTCATTGGCTGGCAAAGCGGTTCGGGTCGGTTTCGACCGACGCCAACCCCGTGGTGATCTCCCAACTGATCATCCGGTACTCGTTCCGATCGTTCTTGATAATCACCGTCAACTCGTCGCAAGTGCCATTGGGGAAAAACCGCACCCGCGCATAATCGGCACCTTTGTACTCTAGAAAATTCACGTCCAGCATTTCCAGCGAGAGCGAGTCCGACCATTGCGCGGAATTCCGGTCCCGCAACGCCTTCGGCCCGCCCGACTCCCCGCCCCCGCCCCCACCCCCGCCGACCGAAAGACTCCGCTCCGAGGGATTGAACGTCAGCTCCGTCATCTCGCCACGCAGAATCGCCATGGCCCGGGCATTGGCGGCCACCTCAATGATGTCAGTGGTGGCCTGGCGCAGCGGTTCCTTGTGAAACATTCGCACCAACGTCGGCACGCCCAGCCCCATCACGATGGCGATGATACCGATGGTGATCATCAACTCGATCAGCGTAAAGCCGCGGCGGGCGCGCGGCGTTTGGGATGTGAACATGGCCATGACTGAGACAGCGTATTGAAAACCAAGCTGCGATGAAAGTTTCCCGCGCCACCACCACCAGGCCGCTCCCCGCACCGGAACACTGGCAGCCCGCAATCCAGATGCCGGAAGATGCCTGGAACCGCGCCCTGAAATTCTCATCATGGCCCGGTCACCACCCCGCCGGGTGAGGGCCCCCGGCCCACAAGAGAGGCCGGTTTTGTGAGGATGTAGGCCGGTGCCCTCACCCGGCGCGGGACCGGGCTATAATGAGCAGGCCAAACGCGCTGGGGCGCGTGGCCGGGTCATGAACCTGTTTCCGTTCATCCCTGCGCTCCGGCAATTTGTGGATGAGTTCATTGGAAGAATTGCTGGCGTAGGCATTCGCCCCCTTGGTATACTGTCCCCGCAATGGACGCTGACTTGATCTTTTACCAGTTCAGCCGCCCCAAGGTGGAGCGCGGAGACTTCCGCCATTTCCTCAGCCTCTACGCGCCCGCCAAGCTGCCCACCGGCCAGCGACTCCGCGACCTGATGAGCACCTTCCTCTTCGCCATTGATGGCTACAACGACGATCCGCGCGAACTCCACATCATCCCCGATGTCCGCCGCTTCTATGCCGCCTTCCATCGGG
This sequence comes from uncultured Verrucomicrobiota bacterium, assembly GCA_903847485.1. Classification (GTDB taxonomy): domain Bacteria; phylum Verrucomicrobiota; class Verrucomicrobiia; order Limisphaerales; family JAJXZI01; genus CAINDV01. Next base: position 578 of record CAINDV010001012.1, on the reverse strand, counting down.
CCTGGCCCTACTGGCTCTACTTCTGCGACCTCCGCCAGGACGGCTTGAAGCTGATGGTGTTCTGTTGCCTGCGCAGCTTCACCACGGTCAAGGTGGACGGGCAGTCCAACTGTGTGACGGAATACGACCCGCTGGAGCTGGTCCGGTTCCTCGCGGCAGACTTCATGCCCATGAACGCACTCTGCGAGCAAGCGCGGGTGTCCGAGCGGCTGATCTACGACCGCAGCAAGGCCGTGTTCGAGTTCTTCGGACTGCCCTACGCCGCGCCGCCGCCGGACTAACCCAACTTTCGATACTGGGGCGAGTTTCTCTGGGCGACCTGCGGATTTCCTCGATTTTTCGCAGGGGGATGGCCAAAGGTCGTCACTACATTTCTTGCGTCGCGATCAGATCGTCAGCTTCTTTCCGGTGCTCAAGCGCGGTGGCGATTGCTCCGGCAGTTTGAGCTTCAGTTGCCCCAACACCAACGCCACCGCCGGTGCCGGTTGCGTGTGGCGGCTGAGCATCAGCCAGCGCCCGTCGGTCGTCGGCAATTCCAGATCCAGCATTTGCACCCCGGCCAGCGTTTCCAGCACGGC
>CAINDV010001011.1 GCA_903847485.1 uncultured Verrucomicrobiota bacterium | reverse complement strand
GCAGAGAAGACATTTCTCCCACCCGTCTCTGCGTTTTTCGCGTCTCGGCGGTTTACTCGGCTCAGCCTTCTAGTGGCGGCTCCGCCACGCTATGCCTTGGCGTTGAAACTCTATTGCATGGTTACGGCTAAGACCTCATGACCCGTAGCTTTGGGTGGCTGGGGAACGTGGAATTAGCGTGGAGCCCCTCACCTCTTCCCTCTCCCCGTCCGACGGGGAGGAGTGCCCGACAGGGCGGGTGATGGGGCTTTGGCTGACTCACTCCGTTTCCTCGGGTCAGGATGTCTGAGCCTCCTCACGTCGGCTCCTCCAGAGCTTGGAGCAAGGAGCAACTTATACCAGGTGCGGTTAGTAACTGCGCCATCAGGAGTAAGAAGTAAGAAACCCGAAACTATCGGTGGCAGAGTGTGGTTGCCAGCGCCGGCTTCGGGTTTCTCACTTCTTACTCCTGACTTCCAACGTCGCAGTTACGAATCGCCAATGTCATTACTGGGTCACCGTGCGGTAGAAAGCTGCGCCGGCCAACGGGGCATTGTCCGTAAACTGGGCCAAGCCTAGCTCAGGCGCGGTCACGTTGCCAATCGCGGTCCAGGTTGACGTGCTCAGGTCGGCCGAGCGTTCGATGGTGTAAACCAAGCCAGGGATTCCGGTGAAGGACACCGTTGCGCCCTGCGGCGTCGCGGACACTTGGCTGATGCGATTCATCGTCGGGTCATTCTTGTCCCACACGGTCACGGCGACGATGCCGGTGGCAGTGCCGCCATGACTGTCGCTCACCGTGTAAGTGAAACTGTCGGCGCCGACAAAGTCGCGGGCTGGGGTGTAGGTGACGGAATCACTGGAGATCGCCACCTGGCCGCCGTTGGCGCTCGTCGCTCCGACTGCCTGCAAGGTCAGCACATCGCCGTCTTCGTCCGTGGCGTGGCGCAGGAGCGTTGCGGAGGAAACGGTGCGAGCGAGGTTCGCCATGACGCCCAACGTGGTTTCGCTGGCTTGCGGTTGGCGGTTGACTTCGAGGGTGAAGGTGTTGGTGGCAGCATTGTTGGCCTCGTCCGTCGCCACGCAAGTTACCGTGTGGCTGCCCGCCGCGAAGGTGGAACCGGAGGCTGGCGTGCAGGTAACGGTCGGGACGGAAACATCGTCGGTGGCGGTGACAACGTAAGTGACGGCAGCTTGCGACTGCCCGGCGGGGATGGTCACTACGTAACTTGGCGGGCAGGAGAGCAAAGGCGCATTCGTGTCGGTCGTGGTGGAGGTGGGAGCGGTGGGAGTGTATTCGACTGAGCCGGCTGGTTCGCTCTCAATCCCGCTGTTGTTGTAGGCCGTAACGTGGAAAACGTAGCTGATTCCGACCACCAGGTTCTCGAACGTGTAAGTCGTGTTCGTGCTCACGTCAACAGCCTCCACCGCGCTGCTGCCAGCTACACGAGAGTAAGCGAGGTAGCCGGCAACGTCTGACTGGGGGTTCGGATCCCAAGCGATGGTGACCGAGGCCGACAGGGCTGGCAGCGTCCACAGCATCGCCACCGAAGCTGCGAAGTTGCGCAGCGCTGTGAGAGTCAGGCGAGTTTTGGAATTGCCGGTTGTCATACTGGCGCACCGAGAAGCAGGGGGCAGGCCACGGAAGCAAATAGTCCTGATCGCCGGGCGCGCAGACGTGTTCCGAGTGGTGGTTCTGGCACTCCGGAGGCACGCCGCCGCCGAGGTGGATTTTGGGCGAGAAACCCTTGTAAATGCCGCGAATACGCCCGGTTTGCGGCACGCCAAGACGGGCCATGTTTGGCTCTCTGGCCAGGCCCCAATTGGGGTTGGAGTTTTGTTTGTTGCCCGCTGCCGTTGGAGATTTATTGGGCGGTGAGGCGACTCGGCATCCGTTGCGGTTGTTCATTTTCTAAAGGAGTCATGTTCAGTTGCTGAACATGTTCCCGAGCGAATGCGGATGAGGGCGCAAGCGGGCGTTCTTTTCCGCGCTCACTGCGTCTCAGCGGTTCTATTGGCGGTCTCAACTGCCAAGACCCCTAATTTCTAAATCGGGTTAGCCAGAGCGGGGGCAGAACTCAACGCCAATCAGGGGCTCCTTGCTTCGGCTGCTATGGTTTTCTGAAAGCGGCTCACCTTTCCCCCGCTCCCTTCGCGTCCTTCGCGCGCTCCGCCTGTGCTGTCAGAGTCAGGCGCGACGTCTGTCCTACGGCATAGACACGGCTCAGCCCGAAACCTGCTCTATCCACGGATGGGTGCAGGGTGAACTCCGGCCCACAAGCGAACAACCCGCGGCAAGGGCGTGCGGCGCAGCGCCACATCTGCGGCTACGCTCGCCGCCTTGAGCGGCGGTCAATTCGGTGCCCCGGCACCGCCGAGTTCTGCTTTGCCCCTTGCGCTGGTTGACGCGGTGTCTCATGTTGGCGGAGCGCGCACGGCGCGGTTTAAGATGTCGCCCGGTTTACTCAAATTTCTGGAACGGTGGTTGATCAACACCCTGGCGGTGCTGGTCGCGGTGGAGGTGTTGCCAGGCGTGGGTTGCGAGAAACCGCGCGACTTGTTCGCCGCTTCGCTGCTGCTGGGCATCCTCAACGCCTTCCTGAAGCCCATCCTGATGCTCATTGCGTTGCCGCTGGTGATCAGCACGTTGGGGTTGTTCGTCATCGTCATCAATGCCGCCCTGCTGCTCCTCACCTCGTCCCTCGTGCCGAGTTTTCGGGTGGATGGTTTCTGGTGGGCTGTGGCTGGCGCTGTCATCATCAGTCTCGTCTCTTTGGCGGTCAACCACCTCACCGGCGGCAACCGGTCTAACTTGGAAATGCGCTGGCGTCGTGCTCCCGGACGGCCGCGCTCCGACCAACGTCCTCCCGATGCGGGCGGCGGGCCGGTGATTGATGTCTGAACCAGAACTCTGAAGGCAAGCCCCAGCGCCGAAGCAGTGAATTAAGAACTCAGGAAATCAGGAAAGGGGGGGCGACGTTCTAAACTGACGCTGCCAGAACCGAAGAGATGGCAAAAAGATGGCAGGTGAAAAAGGGGAGTGCCTCCCGCCAAATCTCATCGCCAGTAGTCGG
>CAINDV010001010.1 GCA_903847485.1 uncultured Verrucomicrobiota bacterium | reverse complement strand
ATACCATTTGCGGCTCGCTATTGCACTATACCGGGGATTGGTTAGCTTCCTCCCATGCCGAAACACTTTCACCTCAAACGACCCGATCTGGCCTCGGCTATCGCCGAGGCGCTGGCGGCCTGCCAAAACGTCAAAGACCATGTGCGCCTGCTGGCCATGCGCATGGCTGCCAGCGGCGAGTTCACCGCCGCCCAAATCGCGGCCCAAGTCGGGTGCAGCCGCCGTCAGTTCTTCAATTGGGTCAGCGCCCTCAAGGCCGGGGGCGTGGTCGGCCTGCTGCACCGGGAGCACAAAGGCGGGCCCAAGCCACAGATCACTGGCCAAGTGCTGGAGGAATTCCAAGCGGGTCTGCAAACCGGACGCTGGAAGCGCGCCAAGGAGATTCAACATTGGCTGGAGCAAGAACAGCAGGTGAAGCTCAAGCTCAGTGGCGTGTATTACTGGCTGGGAAAATTGGGCGGGGTCTTGAAGGTGCCGCGCAAGGCCCACGCCAAACAAGACGCGGCCGAGGCGGCCCTGTTTCAACAGCAACTCGCCGACAAGCTCAAGCACTTGAACGTGGCTGGTGGCCGTCCGGTGCGCATCTGGGTAAGCGATGAGCATCGGTATGGCTTGATCCCCGTGATCCGCAAATGCTGGACCTTGCGGGGCGTGCGCCCGAAGGCTCCCTACCAGACCCGCTATGAGTGGGGTTATCTCTATTCGGCCCTGGAGGTGGACGGGGAGAACGCCGCCGAGTTTCTCTGCTTACCACGCGTGGACTTGGGCATGAGCCGGTTGTTTTTGGAACAATTGGTGGCGCGGGATCCCCAGGCTGAGCATGTGGTCATTCAGGATCGCGCGGGGTTTCACTTGGATCCCGAGCTCCATGAGTTGCCGGCCCAGGTCCATATCATCCCGCTGCCCGCCTACAGCCCGGAACTCAATCCGACCGAAGGCATTGGGGATGTCATCAAGGATCGGATCGCCAATACGCTGTGGAAAACACTGGCGGCAATGGAGGAAGCGATCGGGGAGGAACTGCGCCCCATCTATCAGTGTGCCGAGCGAGTGCGGCGCTTGGTTTCCCACGGCTGGCTAATGGATCAGGTAAACGCTACCGCCACGGAGAATAGTGCAGTTACATGATGCAAATGGTATAAGAGGCCGAAGTGCTGGAAGCAGCCAAGGGTTGGTCATCTACCGAGCGCGACACGCCCCAAGGCGGCGTCATTAGTCCGCTGCTGGCGAACCTTTACCTCAACCCCTCGACCATCAGATGGAACCGGCGGGTTGGGAGAGGGTGCGCTACGCCGATGACTTTGTCATCCTATGCCGGAGCGCCGCCGAAGCCGACGTGAACCGGACGTGGCGCGGGTGGTAGGGATGCCTCCAACACCGCAAAGTCAACGGGTTTGGGACGGTTGACGGCTCCGTGCGGCGACGGTTGCGGAGTCTGCTGCCATGGCGGTTGGAGGGCGCGGGCCAAGGGATAGGAGCCACCTATCAACGCTGGCCGAATGAAGAGTTTGTCCAGCAGTGAACTGCTGGGCTTGCAAGCGGAACCCGAGTGGACGCGGACCATCGTAAGACTACGAACCCACTAACCGGAGAGCCGGACCTGTCGGCCGTGCCCGGCACAGGTAGGTGCGGGAAATCTGCCCGTTCGGTTCGGAGGAAGGGGCCAGGTTAAAACCCTGGTCCCTACCCCTATCGTTGGCGCGGCTCGGCAGGAAGCCCTCGCCCTACCACCCGTTGCCGAGATAGGCGGGAGTTACTTCTTCTTCCCAGCCAGGACGGTTTGAACCCAGCTTTGGTTGTCGAGATACCATTGGACGGTTTCCCGGATGCCGCGCTCGAAGGTGTAGGCGGGCGTCCAGCCGAGTTCGCGCTGAATCTTCGCGGCGTCAATGGCATAGCGGCGGTCGTGGCCGGGGCGGTCTTTGACGAAGGTGATAAGCTTCCGCGTGCCGCCGCCGAGGTCGGGCTGGAGTTCGTCCACTAAGTCGCAGATGAGTTGGACGATGTGGAGGTTGGCCCACTCGTTGTGGCCGCCGATGTTGTAAGTCTCCGCGTTGACGCCGCTCGTGAGCACTTGCCAGAGGGCTTCGGCGTGGTCACGCACGTAGAGCCAGTCGCGGACGTTCAGGCCGTCGCCATAAACCGGAATCGGACGGCGGGCGAAACAGCTTTGGATGACTACGGGAATGAGTTTCTCCGGGAACTGGAACGGGCCGTAGTTATTCGAGCAGTTAGTGATAACTACCGGCAGGCCGTAAGTGTGATGATAGGCGCGGACCAATAGGTCACTGGAGGCTTTGCTGGCGGAGTAGGGCGAATTCGGCGCGTAGGGTGTGGTCTCGGTGAAGTAGCCGGTGGCACCGAGCGAGCCATAGACTTCGTCGGTGGAGACGTGGTGGAAGCGGAAGGCTGAAGGCTGAAGGCTGAAGGCTGAAGTAGGCCAGGTGGCGCGGCAGGCTTCCAGTAAGTTGAAGGTGCCGACGATGTTGGTGTGGATGAAATCGCCGGGGCCGGTAATGGAGCGGTCCACATGTGACTCGGCGGCCAGGTGCATGACGTGAGTGATGCCGTGCTGCTGGACGACGCGCAGCGTCTCGGCTTTGTCGCGCAAGTCCACTGGCTCGAAGGCATACTTGGAGTGGTTGCTGACCTGGTCTAGGTTCGGCAGGTGGCCGGCGTAGGTGAGGCAGTCGAGGTTGACCAACTTAGTGACCTCGTGCCGGTCAATGATGTGATGGATGAGATTGGAGCCGATGAAGCCGGCGCCGCCGGTGATGAGAAGGTTCATAGGTTTAACAAAGGGATTTTAACAACAAAGAAACTAAGAAACGAAGGAACTAAGGGAGGTGGAGGTTGAGGATGCGGTGGAGGCCGTCTTTGATGAGGGCGGTGTTGAAGTTGATCAGGAGGCCGAGCGGCAGTTGCAAGACCTTCAGATAGGTAATCACCTGCGCCCGGTGAACGGGCAGGAGAGCTTCGACCGCCTTCAATTCAATCAGGAGCCTTTGTTCCAGCACGACGTCGGCGCGGAAGCTCACTTCTATGAGCTTGCCTTTGTAGTTGAGGGGCACTGGAAGCTGGCGCTGGAAACGCACTTCTCGTAACTCCAGTTCGTAAGCGAAGCAGCCTTCGTAGGCGCTCTCCAGCAGGCCGGGACCGAGTTCCTTGTGGACCGCAAAAGCGGCGTCCACCGCCAGAGTAGCCATTCGTTCAATGTCCTGCGGAATGATGATTTGTTTCATTTTCCAGCTCCTCGCCTTAGTTCCTTTGTTTCTTCGTTGTTAATTCAAATCCGGTCGAGCACCAAGCGCAGGCTTTCCTCCCAGTGTGGGAGTTGCAGGCCGAAGGTTTGGCGGAGCTTGTCGCAGTCTAACACCGAATAGGCCGGACGCCGGGCCGGCGTGGGATAGGCGGAGGTTGGGATGGCTTCGACCCGCTGGCACTTCCGCTCGGCGGCGGGCATGAGTTCGATGATGCGGGAGGCAAACTCGTGCCAGGTCGCGAAGCCGGAGGCGGCTAGGTGGTAAATGCCGCTCAAGCTGGAGCGGTCGCTTGTGCCCAACGTCTGCCGGATGGCATGGGCGGTGGCTTCGGCGATAAGTCGGGACCACGTCGGGCAGCCGCTCTGGTCGCTGACGACGCGGAGTTGTTCACGTTCGCGAGCTAGGCGCTGCATGGTAAGCAGGAAGTTCTGACCGCGAGCACCATAGACCCAGCAGAGCCGGAAGATAAGATGATCGGCACCGGAAGCTTGCACGCCAAGGTCGCCTTCGAGCTTGGTGCGGCCGTAGGCACTTAGTGGATTAGTGGGATCAGTTTCAACGTAGGGCAAAGTCCGGGTGCCGTCATAGACATAGTCTGTCGAGTAATGAACCATGAGCGCGCCGACTTCCTTCGCAGCCTCGGCGAGGAGGCCCGGAGCCTTGGCATTGATGAGTAGGGCGGGGAGAGTGTCGCTTTCCGCCTTGTCCACGGCAGTGTAGGCGGCGGCGTTGACGACGACGGCGGGGCGGTTTTCCAGCACGATGCGGCGTAGCGCAATCGGCTCCGTGAGATCTATCTCGGGGAAATCCAGGGCGAGAATGGTGCCGAGCGGGGCAAGAGTTCGGCGAAGCTCCCAGCCGACCTGGCCGTTCTTACCGAGGAGTAGGATGAGCGGATGTCCCATGGTGAGTTAGGGGAAGAGGCGCGCGGTTGGAATATCCTTCAGCCGCGGTGCGGCGGCGTCCTTACCCGACAACAGTGGTTCCTTGATCGGCCAGTCAATCGCTAAGTCGGGATCGTCCCAGCGGAGGCTGGCTTCGTCATGGGGCGAGTAGAACTCAGTGCATTTGTAATGAAACAGGGCCGTTTCACTTAGCACCTGAAAGCCATGCGCAAAGCCCGGCGGGATGAAGAACTGAAGCTTGTTCTCACTGGAAAGCGCCTGGCTATGCCAGCGGCCGAAGGTAGGCGAACTGCGGCGGAGGTCCACCGCCACGTCATAGACTTCGCCGGCGAGCACAGAGACAAGCTTGCCCTGCGGCGCGGGATTCTGGAAGTGCAGTCCGCGTAGGATGCCTTTCTTGGAGAGAGAAAAGTTGTCTTGGACAAAATCCGCCTCGATGCCCGCCGCGCGGTAACGGTCCCGGTGCCAGCTTTCGAAGAAGAAGCCGCGAGCGTCGCCGAAGACTTTCGGTTGGAGAGTCAGTAAGCCAGCCAGTTGGCAGGTCAGGATATTCATGACACGACCAGGCGAGCCTCAGCGATGACTTCCTTTTCCAGATACTCGCGGTATTCGCAACGCGGCATCCGGGCGGTCAGGGCTTCGAGTTGGTCAAGGGTAAGGAAGCCGCGCCGGAAGGAGGCTTCCTCCGGGCAACCGATCTTGATGCCTTGGCGCTTTTCGATGGTCTGCACATAGGCCGAGGCCTCGTGCAAACTGCTGCTGGTGCCGGCGTCCAACCAAGCGAAGCCGCGATTGAGGCGGACGACGCGCAAGTGTCCCCGGCGGAGGTATTCGACGTTCACGTCGGTGATCTCCAGTTCGCCACGCGGCGAAGGCTTCATGGCTTTGGTAAGAGCGACGATTGAGTTATCGTAGATGTAAAGGCCGGGCACGGCGTAATTACTCTTGGGCTGCTTCGGTTTCTCCTCGATGGAGATAGCGCGACCTTGTTCGTCAAACTGCACCACGCCGTAGCGCTCGGGGTCGTGGACGTGGTAGCCGAAGATGGTGGCGCCGGATTTGAAGTCCGCGAAGGCTCTTTGAAAGATGTCACCGCCGTAAAAGATGTTATCGCCGAGGATGAGCGTCACCGCGTCGCCACCAATGAATGACTCGGCGATGAGGAACGCCTGGGCGATGCCTTCGGGCTTGGCTTGCTCGCGGTATTCGATGGCTAGGCCCCACTGGCGGCCGTCGCCGAGTAGCTGCCGGAAGCGCGGCAGATCCTGCGGGGTGGAGATAAGACAGAACTCGCGGACGCCGCCCTCAAGAAGCGTGGTCAACGGGTAATAGACCATCGGTTTGTCATAGACCGGTTGGAGCTGTTTGCTCGCCACGAGGGTGAGCGGAAACAGCCGCGAACCGGCACCGCCTGCTAGAATGATGCCTTTCATCGGCGGGGAATGTAGAGGGGAAGGAACGGGGAAGCAAAGCGCGAGTTTGGGCGGCTCCGGCCCCAAGACGCATCCTGCGGCTAAGCCGTATCTATGCAATTGGTGGTAGGGCGAGGCTCCTGCCGATCCGAGCTGGACTTGAGGCCAAGGCGTCTGACCGCCACTCTGGCCGCTGCGAAAGAACAACGGAATCCTGTTGGCGTCAGCCCCGGCTCGGCAGGAAGCCCACGCCCTACCGGCTTCTAAATGATTACGGCTGAGTTGTCGCCGGATGCGCCCGTGGTCCGGGGCGCTCCGCCGTGCCGGTTGGGCAGTATATTTTCAGCAGCTCCCATTTTGGCCGCGGGTCGCGCCGCGAACCGGCTAAAGCCGGGACTCCGAACGGTCTTGGGCAGCGGTGGGCAGGGTTCGGAGTTCCGCCTTTAGGCGGCCGGTGCAAAAATGAGAATCGCTGGTTTATTTTTCTAGCGCAACGACACTCTACCCGCTAGTCTGGGCGGGTGAACCAATGCGCGTCGCTGATGGTAGCCATGTCGAGAACGTTGCATCCGCCCCACTCGGGGCGGATGGAGAGGTCGTTTATTCGCCCTGGCCAGCGGCGAGCGTGTAACTGCAACCCGGCCTTGACCACCTATTTCAACTGATGGACAGCGCGGTCAATACCCCCAGCACGCCACCGGCGGACCAGCCGTCGCCAGCACCGCCCGAGGCGGCCACGCCCGCCACCGTGCAACTCACCGGTTTGAACAAAGTAACCGGGGGCTTGTTGCTGCTGGGCGGCGTGCCGCTCGTGGTGGTGTTCTTCATGAACCTCTGGGCCAAGGAATACTACCAGTTTTTCCCGCTGGCGCTGGCTGGCGCGGGATTTCTGGCCTGGCTGCGCTGGCAGGAAGCGCCCAAGCCGCTGGAGGCTGGCACCGGATGGGTGACGGGCGGTTTGATGCTGGGATCGTGGCTGCTGATGGCGGCGGCGACGGTTTTCTGGTCGCCTTGGGCGGGCATGGTGGCGGCCCTGATCGGGCTGTTGGGCGCGATCTGGTGGCTGGGCGGATGGCCGTTGCTGCGGGTCATGCTGCCGGCGTGCTTCATGTTGTTGACCGTGCTGCCGCCGCCGTTGAATTTGGACGTCCGGTTCACCATGAAGCTGCGCAGCTTGGCCACGCAGTGGAGCGGTTCGGTGCTGGATGCTTTGAGCGTCACCCATGCCGTCTCGGGGAACGTCATCGAGATACCCAATCAGCGTCTGATGGTGGAAGAGGCGTGCAGCGGCATCAACTCGATCCTCTCCACCACGGCCGTCTGCCTGTTCTACTGTTTATGGCGGCGGCGCTCCATCCTGCACATCCTGGTGATGCTGGCGATGACGGTGGGGTTTGTGCTGCTGGGCAATGTGTCGCGGATTGTCTCGGGCGCTTGGTTCCGGTTTAGTTGGGACATCAACATCATGTCGGGTTGGAAGCACGAATCCATCGGGCTGGTTCTGTTCGCCGGCTACTTGGGACTGATTCTGAGTGCGGATGCTTTACTTGAGTTTCTGTTTTCACCTTCGCGCACGGACACCATCAAGCCAGCGGCACCCGACGCACCAGCCGCGCCGGTGGCCATGGTCTGGACGGCTTCGAAAACCGCTTGGGTGGCCGGCCTCGCCTTTGGGTTGCTGGGGCTGGCGCAACTCGGCAAGGGGGGGATGCGCTATATGCGCCATGAAACCGAGACGTTGATTTCCACCACGGCCCTGGTGCAACGCGGTGCCAGCTTCACCATGCCGGCCCAGATCGGCAACTGGCGGCGGCTGGATTCGGAGCGGCCCACTTCTCTCAAGGTGGAGTCCAAAGAGGTGCAGTCGCAGGCGTGGCACTATCAAAACAGCGATCTGGTGGCCACCTTGGCGCTGGATTATCCCTTCAAAGGCTATCATGACGTAACGATCTGCTACACTGGCAGTGGCTGGGACATTATCCGAAACGTGACGCGACCGGCCGCGGCCAGTCCGGATGGCGCGCCATTTGTGGAAGCCAAGATGCAGAAGGACTTGGTGGCCAAGGCGGCTTTGCTGTTCAGCACTCTGGACGAACGTGGCCAGTGGGTGGATGGCTCCTATCTCAAACGGAACACCATGGAGCGTTTTCGCGGTGAGTCGTCAGACACGACGTACCGGGTGCAGATGATTGTGCCGCACTACGTGCCGCTCTCCGCCGCCAAAGAGGAGCAGGTGCTCACGCTCTTCCTGGAAGCCCGCAAGCTGCTGCGCGAACAAGTCATGAGCCAGATGCCCAAGAAATAATGCGCCGCCTCATCCGTAGAATTACCCGTTGGTTCAAGAGCCGCCCGACTTCGCTCCTGTTGCCGGCCTTGCCAGCCTTGATTGTGTGCATGATCTGGGTGGTTTTTGCCGCCTTCATCATGGGCTGGGGCTCCGCCCACACCGAGATGCGCTACCGCCAGGCGGCGGGCATGGCCGTGGCCGGGCGGGATTACGAAACCGCGCGGGTGGCCTACTGGCGCCTGGCCCAGCTTAAGAGCGAGAAGCGGAACGAGTATCTCTTCGGATGGGCGATGAGCCTGCTGGGCACCGGTCGCAACCGGGAGGCGGAAGGCGTTTTGACGGTGCTGGCTCCCTTGGACGGCCCCGGCTACTCTCAGGCCCACTTGTTCGTGGCTAAGAGCCTCCTAAGCTCCACCAATGCCGCAGCATCCTTGGCACGCCTGGCCGAGGCGCACCTGCTGCGAGCTCTCCGGGATGAGCCTTCCATGATCGAGGCGTCCAGCTTGCTAGGACGACTTTACATGCGCATGGGACTATGGGACTCGGCCCAGAAACACCTGCGCGAGACCGTCGCCGCCCGCCCCGAGGATGCGTTGCTGCTGGCTTATGTCTTGCGGGCCAAAGGCGAGGATGACGAAGCGCGTGGGTGGGCCGAGCGCGCGGCCAAGCATTTTGCCAGCAAAGTCTCCGACCCCAAGGAAGCGGATGACCCCGGTTCCCGCATCGCCTGGGCCAACGCCATGGTGATGCTCAAGGATTATCCGGCGGCCCTGTCCATCTTGGAGGCCGGCCTGCAGCAGAGCGGCGATATCGTGTACCGCCCTGCCTTGGGGGCGCTCTATGGCAACTGGGTTCAATCCGCGGTCAAGGACGCTCCGCTCGATTTCGAGACCCGTTTCAAACTCGTTCAGAGTGGGCTGCAATACTCGGCCGCCAATGAGTTTCTTCTCCAAGAGTTGGTGTCGTTGACCCGTTTGGAAGGGGCTCAGAGCCAACCGGCCATGGACGCCGTGAAGAAGATGCTCGCCGAGGGCGGCGCGGCCTCCGCCATTCTCCATTACTTCCTGGGCATTGATGCGTGGCAACAAGGTCGGAAGGACGAAGCGCAAGGTCATTTCAGCATTGCCTTCGACATGGCCCCGTTCATGCCCACGGTCGCCAACAATCTCGCCATGATCCTGACGGTGGGAGATAAGCCCGATTACGAGCGGGCGCTGAAAGTGATTGACCCCATTGTTCAGAAACTGCCGCAGGATGCGCAGTTCAGGTCCACCCGCGGCCTGGTACTGCTCAAGCTCGGTCGGTACGAGGAATCCGTGGCCGACTTGCAGGCCTCTCTGCCCCGACTGAACTCCAAACGGTCGTCCCGACTCGCGCTGGCCGAGGCCTACCGGCACCTCAACATGAAAGACTTGGCTGACGAGCAGGAACGCCTGGCCAATCAGGGGGAAGTGCGACCCAATGAGGCGGCCCCCACCGTGCCGGCACCCGTCAAGCCGGCCAATTAACCGCCTTCCTTCTGCGGGAAATCCCCCGCCTCAGAGGTTCGCCTGCGCCAGCTTCTGCCGAATGTCCGCCTGCGGCTCAACGGAGTCCCGGGAAAGCTCTACTGTGGTCTGACGCCCCAGAAACTCCAGCAGCACCGCGACGCGCTCCCGGCCCGGCATCGCCCGCTGCACCAAAGCCTCCAAACCGTGGAACGCCCCCCCGATGATTCGCACCGGATCCCCCGGAGCGAAGTCGTTCGGGATCACATGGATCGCGCTGTCCCCCAGCATGGTCCGCAGGTCGTTGATGACCGATTCCGGGATGGTGGGCCAACGGTAGCCGAAATGCACGACCCCGCCCACCCCGCGGCTGGCCTGCACTTTGCGGAGGGAAGCGATCAAATCGAAACGGGCAAAGAGGTAGTTGGGAAAGAGAGCCTCCGTAACCCGCGCCGGGCCGCTGCGAGTAGCCCGCTTAAACGCTACGCGGGGAAGGAACACCTCCACATCCGACTCGCGGGCCAGATGGGCCGCCGCGATATGCTCGTGCTTGGGTTGAGATCGGACACAATACCAAGCCAACCCAGCCGGAATGGCCTCGCCTTGGGGGCCGATCTCACTTGCAATGGTCATCGGAGCAACAACGGCTGGCCCCCAAAGTGAAGGAGGCACCAGCCGTTGTGAATTCGTCAAGTCGTCTTGACGGCGGCGGAAGTGGGGTACTTCCGGTAGTAATCCTTGTACTTGTAGTAGTAGTAGTAGTCGCCGGTGCGGGCACGGACGCCGTTGAAGACGATGCCGCAAATGCGCGACTGCCGCTGATAGAGCAGATCCAGAGCAGAGCGCGCCACGCGGCCGGAAGTGTGTTCGGCGCGGATGACGAACACCACGCCGTCAACACGGGGCGCCATGCTGGTCACGTCGTCAGCGGCCATCACCGGCGCGGTGTCGAAGATGACGTAGTCGTACTTGGCTGCCGTCTCCTTGAGGAAGGCTCCCATGACCGGGCCGAGAAACAACTCCGCCGATTTGTGAGTGGTGGCACCACGCGGCAACAGGAACAGGTTGGGCACCTGCGTCGGCTGCACGGCCTCCACCCAATTGAAGCCCTTGGACAGCACCTCGGAGAAACCCGGTTCGGAAGGCAGACCAAACCGCCCGTCGAGCACGCCCTTGCGCAGGTCGCCGTCCACCAGCAGCACCTGCGATCCCGCGCTGGCCATGGTGATGGCGAGGTTGGCGGCGGTCATGGATTTACCGTCGTTGGGAATGGAACTGGTCACCAGCAGGGTGCGGGGCCGCTCACCTTCCACCGAGAGGTAGAGCAGCGAGGAGCGCAAGTTACGGTAGGCCTCCACAAACGAATGCCGGGGATCATCGGCCTGGAGCAGGGTGACAGAACGGCGCCGCTTACCGGCCTTCTCGCGGGGAATCTGGCCAAGCACGGTTTCGTCAAAGGACTGCTCCAACTCAGTGAAGGAGTTCAACCGGTCGTCCAGCCGATCCAGCAGTAGCAAGATGGCGATGCTGATGCCAAGCCCCACCAGCGAGGCCATCAGTAGGCTCCTGGACAATTCGGCGCGGGATGGTTGCGCCGCGGTGGCGCGCTCCATGATGGTGACCCCTTCCGGCGTGATCTGCTTGTTGACGTCCAAGGTCTGCATCGTTTGCTGCAATCGCAAGTAGGTGGACTGAACGCGCGACGCCGTGGCTTTGAGCCGCTGGTAGTCGGCCATTTTCCGGCCGATCTCCAAGTTCAGGGTGTCGGATTCTTTGACGTCTTTTTCCAAATTCTGAATGGTGATGAGGAGTGCCCGCTTGCGGCTATCGAGAGCTTCGCGGCTGTCAGCACGGTAAATGTCCAGGAGTTGCTCCTTGCGGGTGATCTCACCGTTGAGGGCCTCAATTTTGGGATGCTTGGGCCTCAGGAAGCGAGACAGGTTGACCAACTCGGCCTTCAGCATCGCGATCTGCTGCTTGGCCTGAAAATACTCGGAACTCCGGGCCGCAGTGGGCTGCATCAGCGGCACCTTCCCGCCGCCCTCGCCACTCTCCGGGGCGGACGTCGTGGAGGTCTTGGGCTGGGACTGCGGATCCATGGCCGTCTCAGCGGTCAGGCTCTGCAACAGCTCATACTCTGAGCGGGTCTCTGCCAGGCGCTGGGTCAGTACGGCCAGGCGCTTGCCGGTCGTATTGCCCCTGCTCCTCCATCATGACGATGCTGTTGGTGGCCTGGTAGGCCGAAAGCGCCTCGTCCGAGTTGCGCGCCTCCTTCTCCAGGCGGAGAATTTCCTCGGTCAATCCGGCCAGCGTCGTGTCCGAGGTCTGAGCGCGCATCTCCTTCTTGAAGTTGATGTATTCCTCCATCGCCGCTTGGAGAAACTGCTGCACGTACTGCGGATCTTCACCGGTCGCGCGCAGCACGAAAATGGTGGTCTTGGGGATGACCGTGACGTTCATGCTGACCTGGTTGTTCTGGGTCGCCGCGTCGGGCTTGCGCGCTGACACGCGGTTCTGCGCCCGGCCCAGGACGGTGCCGCTCTGCATCAGGGCCGCTTGGGTGCCGATGAAATTGGCCATCTCCTCGTTGTACATCGAGCCTTCCTGAATCTGGAGCTTGATGCCCACAATCATCCGCCCGATGGAGAAGAAAATCGGCGGCGTGAACCAGATGAGGGCACCTTCCACCCCCACGGCCAGCGCGACGATGAGGATGATCACCCACCACCGCCGGCGCAGCAGGTTGCGATAGCGGTTCAGCCGGGAAAAGAAGTTAGCCGCCCAGGTGGAACGGTCGGTGGTGGAATGGCTGGCGGATTGGTCGCTCATACTTAGTTCGGAGACTCCTTAGAAATTTATTAACTTAGAGGGGACGAAGATGAAATCCTCGGGCTGCACCGTCATGTCTTTGTCCGCGCGTCCCTCTTCCAGGATCAGATCCATGTTCAACTCAAAACTCTGACGCGTCGTCGCGTCGCTGCCGGACCCACGCATGAGTTTGACCTTTTTCTTGTTGGCAAACTCGGCAAAACCACCAGCCCGGAGAATCGCTTTCCCGACGGTAAGGTTCTCGTTCACCATGAGATCCATCGGCCCCAGGCTCCGCACCGCACCCGACAGGTAGATCCGCCCCAGCAGCCGGTTCGCCGATTCTAAGGCCAGCACCGGCGTGGCTCGATAGTAATACTCTTTCTCCAGTTGCACCTTCAGTTCGTCGGCCATTTGCTTGCAACTCTTGTCCTCCACCTTCAGCAACCCAACATAGGGAAAACTCAGCTCGCCGGAGTCGGTGACGATCAGCAGCCGCGGGGCGTCACCGTCCTCCATGATTTGAAAGCTGATACGATCGCCCTTGCGCAGCTTGTATTTGTCGTCGGGCACATAGCCGCTCAGACTGGCCGGGGCCTGGAGGTTCGTCACCGACAGAGTAGTCGGCGCCGGGGGATTCGAGTAAACACCCTGACTGCGGGCTGTCCCGGCCCATAGCAGCAGTGCGAGCGCGGTGGGATTGAAGAGGCGGAGGCGGCGAGTCATGTTAGAAGCTATATTGTGCGCTTAGCGTCACATTGTTGACGGTGTAGTTACTGTTGGCGGCGGAACTAAGGATGCTGTAGTCGGAATTTTGGAAGTTGATGCTGTAGCCCAGGCTGGCCGAGAGTTTCTTGGTGATGGGCCGGGAAATGCTGATGCCAGCGGAATAGTACGAGTAGTTCTGAGAAAACTGATACAATCCGTTCCCGCTAGACCAACTGAAAGGAGTGGAAATGGTGTACCCGCGCAGGACGTTCCAACTGACTCCAAAGCCTACGTTGTAGGCTTGGGTAGGACCGGAGGAATACTGGCCGGCGGTGGTGGTGTAACCAGCATTCAAGGAGTAGGTCATCAGTTGGCTCAACTGATGACTCCAAGTCAATTGGAAGTAGGGTGAACTGCTGCTCTGATTGAAAAGATCGGAGCTGGTCTTGGGCGTATACACCGTCCAACCCACCGATCCGCCCAGGGTCATCTTTTCGCTCAGCGTCCATTTGCCATACACGCCCGCATTCCACTGGAAAGCACTCCCGGCGAGCGCGTTCTGGTAGTTGATCCAGGTAAGGCCCGCCTGGGGTCCCAAGGTGATTTGGGGAGCCACCGCGTAGCCGACCTGCGCGGTGACCACTTCAGAGGCCGAGTTGCCGTAGTTGCCAGCGAGGAGTGTGTTTTCAACCCCTTTCATCTGGATGTAGTTGAGGTGGTCATATCCCCAAGTGATGCTGCCCTTGTCCAGCGCCCAATTCGCCATGGCACCAATGTCATTCTGGAAATAGGTGTAGCCCGCATTGCCGGCGCTCACGGTCGGGTTTTGGTACGACTGCGATATGGAGGCCCGGTCGTAAAGCGTGATCCGAACCGGCCCCACAAAAATGTTGAAGGCGAGGGCGGATCCGGGACTGATGTAAAACCGGTTCAGGTCAGTATCCCTCATGTAAGCCGAATAGCCGGCCGAGAGGTTGAAGGTGAGGCTGTTTTGGTCAGTGATGGGCCACAGCATGGCGGCCGACGCACTAGGTTGGATGATGAAATCGCCGGTGGCGTTATTCTGCGAGTAACCGGCATTGGAGGTGTATTGCAGGGCCATGCCAGCCCCGAATTTCCAGCCCGTCGGTCCGATTTTGACGTTGTAATTGCCCAAGTCTGACGTCGGTGCCCCCCGTGTCTGCGACTGCGCGTAGGCCGCGTAGGCATCGTCCACCTGGAGCGCATACTGGCCGCGGGCAACCGAGACCAGGCCGATCAACCCGCCCGCCGCCAGACCCAGCCACGGCCAGCGCGCGCCGCTCGGTACGTTCCACCGCCAGGCCCGCTGAAAGAACGGGCTGGGTATAGTTTGATGCGACTTCGTCATGTGCTTGCCAAAAGGCTGCGGAGTCTGTGCGACAGAGCCACCAATGGGAAGGAAAAAAACAGATGGCCCGTTCTCGGGATGCCGCGGAGAAGTGTCAGAAACTCACAAGGCCAGGTTCCGGGCGCTCAGAATCCGCCGGGAAGGCCGGAAATTCGCCACAAACTCCCGCCGGAATTCGCCAAATGTCCCCGCCGCCATGGTCGCCCTGGCTTCGGCCATCACCTTCAGAAACAAGTGGGTGTTGTGGACGCTCAACATTCGTCCGCCCAGAATCTCGCCGACATTCAGCAAATGCCGGAGGTAGGCCCGCGTGAAGTGCCGGCAGGCGAAGCACTCGCAATCCGCCTCGATCGGCTGGAAATCCGCCTTGTAACCGCTGCCTTTGAGCACCAGCGCCCCGCGCCGGGTGTAAGCCGTCCCATTGCGCGCCACCCGCGTCGGCAGCACGCAATCGAACATGTCCACGCCGCGCGCCACCAGTTCCACCATTTGTGCCGGTGTGCCCAGCCCCATCGCATAGCGGGGTTGATCGGCGGGCAGAAACGGCTCGGTCACCTCCACCGCCTTCATCATCTCCGGCTCCGGTTCGCCAACGCTGACGCCGCCGATGGCATAGCCGTCAAATTCCAGCGCCACAATCGCCTTGGCGCATTCTTCGCGCAAAGCGGCGTGGCTGCCACCTTGCACGATGCCGAAAACCATTTGACCATCGCAGCGGGGCTGTTCCCGGCATTCTTTGGCCCAACGCATCGTCCGCTCAACCGCCCCGCAAAGCTCCTTCATCGGAGCGTCGTGCGGCGGGCATTCGTCGAAAGCCATCGCGATGTCCGACCCGAGCGTGCGCTGAATCTCCATTGCTTCCTTCGGTCCCAGGAAGAGCAGCGAGCCGTCCAGGTGCGAGCGGAATTCGACCCCGTGCGGCTTGAGCTTACGAATCTTGGCGAGGCTGAAGACTTGGAAGCCACCGCTGTCGGTCAGGATCGGCCCCGGCCAGTTCATAAACGAATGCAGCCCGCCCGCCGCCCGGATGATGTCCATGCCGGGGCGCAGGCTCAGGTGGTAAGTGTTGCCGAGGATGATTTGGGTGCCGACTTCGCGCAACTCGCGCGGGTCCATCGCCTTGACGGTGGCCTGGGTGCCGACGGGCATGTAGGCGGGCGTTTCCACCACGCCGTGGGGCGTCGTGAGCCGGCCTAAGCGGGCTTTTGAACTCGGGTCGGTTTTGAGAAGTTGGAACATCGTGCCCGCGAAGCTGGTTCGCGGGCCGGGATAATGGGTGCCTGACCCGGCCGCCGCAAGCTTCGCCGCCAAAAGGCGGCGGCTCAGACGTCAGGAAAAAACGGGTTGTGCGTCGTTTCCTCGCCCACGGTGGTGAGCGGGCCGTGTCCCGGACAAACCAGCGTGTCCGGCGACAACGTGAAGATTTGCTCGCGCACGCTGCGCCGGCTCAGCTCCCAGGATTGGAAGCCGCGCCCAATGCTTCCGGCAAACAAGGCGTCGCCAGTCATCGCCACCAGCGGTGCGACGCCTGGCCAACCGCTGACCAGCCACGTCACGCCGTCCGCCGCGTGACCCGGCGTCGGTCGGCCGCTGACGCGCAGCGAGCCGACGGCAAAAACCTCCTTCGCTTCCCTGCTGCCGATCATCCGCACCGCCGGAAACGCGCGCTGAAGTTCCGGCACGCCGGCGACGTGGTCGTCGTGGGAGTGGGTGATAAAGAGATGCGTCAGGCGCAATTGCTCGGCGGCCAGCCATTGCAACGCCTCGGCGGCGTCCCAACCCGTGTCGAACAGCGCCGCCTCGCGGGTCGTGCCGTCCCAAATCAGGAAGCAGTTCACCGCCATGTCGTCGCTGACCGTGGTGATCGAACGGAGATGACGCCAAGCGTCCAACTCCACAGGCCGGGGCAGCCAACCGCGGGCGAGCGCTTCCAGCTTTCGCCCATCCAGGCCGAGCAGGCTGGCCAGCGCGGCAAAATGGAATTTCGCCGGCGCTTCGCCGGTTTTTTCCAGCGCGGAGTATTCCGTTGGCGAAACGCCCGCCGCCTGCGCCGCAGCTTGGGCACTGACGCGGGTCATGGCGCGGGTCTTGGAGAGAATATCTCCGAGGTGGTCTTCGAGGTTCATGGCGTTCATTCTAAGCGGAACAGTTGAAACCACAAATGGACACAGATGGACCTGACGTGGCTGACGCGTTGGGTCCATCTGTGGTTTCAACTGAATCCTGACGGCTTAGCCCCAGACATCCTGACCCGCAGCTTTGGCCGGAATAGACGCGCGGAATTGGCTTGAGACCCTCACCTCGCCATCACCGGGCGGCCCAGCTCAATCTCACGGAGTCAGGAGTTCTGAGACTTCACCTGTGGGAGGCGGAGGCCGGCCGGCCGCCGGGGCGTCATTGCAAGCGGACGCGCCGATCCAGCAGCACGTAGGCGAAGTCCACCAGCAAATTCAGCACGATCAGCAGCGCCGCGTAGAGCAGCACGAGGCCGACGACGGTTGGGTAGTCGCGGTTGAGCGAGCCGTTCACCAAGAACACGCCAAGGCCGGGGATTTGGAAAATGTTCTCGATGACGAATGAGCCGGTCAGCAAATCCGCCAGCAGCGGCCCCGAATACGACACCACCGGCAACACCGCCAACCGGAAGGCGTGCCGGAGCAAGATGGCGTTTTCGCTGAGACCTTTGGCGCGGGCAGTGGTGATGAATTCGGCCTGCAAAGTGTTCAGCATCCCTTCGCGCATCAGTCGGGCGATGCGGCCGGCGAAGAAGAGTCCCAGCGCGATTACCGGCAGGATGACGTGCGCCGGCGACGCCCACAGCGCCACCGGTAGCAGCCGCCAGTGCAGCGCAAAACCCATGATGAGCAGCGGCGCGACGACGAATCCCGGCACGCAGACCATCAGGATCGCCGCCAGGCTGCCGGCGTAGTCTGGCCATTGCCCGCGCCGCACGGCGGTCACGCAGCCCAGCGGGATGCCCACGCCCAACGCCACGCCGAAGGCCAGTCCGCCCAGCGCCAGCGACACCGGCAGCGCCTGCGCGATGAGGTCGTTGACGGTGTGGTTGCGGTATTTCAGCGACGGTCCGAGGTCGCCGTGGGCGAGATCGCCGAGGAAGCGCAGGTATTGCTGCCACTTCGGCTCGTCGAGGTGGTATTTGGCCTGAATCTGGCGCTCAATCTCCGGCGACGCCGGTTGGCGCTCGCGATCAAACGGCCCGCCGGGAGCGAGGCGCACCAGCAGGAAAGCCAGCAGGCTGATGACCAGCAGCAGAGGAAAAAGCAGCGCCAGGCGCTTGACGAAATACATGCTTAGTCAGTGGCCGGGGCAGTTAGGGGGACTGGCATCCTGCCTGTCAGGTTGGGCGTTGGACACCGCGGCAGGTTTCTCCCAAGGAGTTGACTGGAAACTGACCGGCTGGAAGCCGGTCCCACTACCCGAAGGCACTGCCACTTCGGAGTTCAGATTGAAAGCTCCATCCGCACGGGAGCGGCGACGGAGCCAGATGCCAGAGAGAAGACTCACCGCGCCACAGTAACGGGCAGTCCGGCCAAGTCAACGCCGGCTCTTTCAGCACTTCTGCCCATGAACCTGATAGGGCTGATTTCGGTTCCAGCGCTCGGCGCAGCTCTTGCGTCTGATAGTTTTTCAGGCTGGCGGGACACTTGCGAGCGCACCATAGAACATCACGGTCACGCTGCGCCGCGCGCTGGAACCGCAATCAGCCCTATCAGGTTCATGGGCGCAACGCGCGTAAAAAGTTCGGGGTGGTCTCATTAT